>JBAXCL010000114.1:0-3459 GCA_037141515.1 archaeon | reverse complement strand
TGAAAATTTGAAGTAAATAAAAATAGTGATTTTTATGCAATCGAGAATTTTAGTGAAAATTTGAGGTAAATAAAAATAGTGATTTTTATGCAAGTTTTGGGTGGAGATAAACCGGTTGAAAAGAAACCGTTTGCGGATATTGGTGTTGCGCCTGAAAAATCTTACGGCGTAGGTTCTACGGGCAGGATGGAAAAGGAAAAGATTATGGAGGCTGCGCTTTTCATGTCCCCAAAGGCTTTGACTCTTGAGGAATTGAATTCTATAGCAAAAGTTAATTCTCGTGTTGAAACTCTTTCAATGTTGAAGGATTTAATGCAGTTTTATAATTCAAGAAAAAGCGCGCTTGAGATTGTTGAGCTTCAGATTGGTTATCAGATGCGCGTAAAAGAAGAGTATGAGGATGAAGTTTCCCAGTTTGCTCAGAACTCTATGTTTAATCGTGGAGTAATGAAGACGCTTGCGTTAATTGCTTACAAGCAGCCGATTATGCAGGCTACTGTTGTAAAGTACAGAAATAACAAGGCTTATGATCATCTCAAGGTTTTGCTTGATGAGGGATTTATAAAAAAAGCGCCGCGTGGTAGATCATTTACGCTTACAACTACAACAAAGTTCATCGAGTACTTTGGAAAGGATTTTGGTAAATTAGGGAAGAAGATTGCTGTTGCTCCTAGTTCGCAGGAAACGAAATCTAGAATTGGTGAGGAAGTTAATCAATTAATGGAACAGAAAAATAGCCTTGTTGTTCCTGAGCAAGAGTAATGTTTTGTATAAAAAATGTATTTGAATAAATATTTGGTGTTTGTATGGTTAAAAATAAAATAGAATTAAGCTTTGTGAAAGTCTGTCCTAATTGTTTTAGTACTAAACTTAATTCGCACCTTGGTTTAACTGGCGAAGGCTATTTTTGTAACTCTTGCGAGTTTGATAATTTTTATCCGCTTGAGGTTGATGCGAAAGCGCTTGAAAAATTAAATGCGAAGAAACTAAAGAAGAAGTAAATTAATCTATTTCACTTCACTCTTTTGTGCATTGCTAGGTGGGTGCCGTTAAGTTTTGTTTTTGTGTTCGTAAATTTATCCCCATGCATCATTCCAAAATAAGATCGGGGTGAAACGGCAAAACCTGCTATTAATGCAATTCTTGGAAGTTTTTGCCTATTATCAGAATGGATATCAGATGTTATTAAATTGCACCCTAGCTTTTTTGCTAATTTATTTATTTCTTTTGTAGTAGTTTTAAAATATGCGCCTGCATTTGTTCCAGCGACTTTGAATATGTAAAGCTTTTTTCCTTTTTTTATTAATATAATCTTGAGGTGTCCATTTTTACCCTTGATTGTTATTTGGTGTTTGACTCCGTTAGTTATTTCTTTTTGTTTTACTTCAAACATTTAAATCAGTTTTTGTTGTCCAATATTTTTTAATTCGTTTTGCACGTTTGCCCAGAACAATCTCGCAAATGGGGGAATTTTTTTGTGTTCCGCAACGTAATCTTTTAGGTATTTTACAGTTTTTGGGTCGCTTGGGTAACCGCTTCCAATTTCGCCGTATTTTTCAGCAAGTTTTTCGATTTGCTCGTCTCTAGTAACTTTTGCTATTATGCTTGCTGCTCCAACTATTGTGTAGTTAGTATCTGCTTTATTTTCAGCAATTATTTTGATTTGTTGGCGGTCTTTATTCAAATATTTGCGTATGCGTTTTTCAAAAGCACCTTTCTTTGCATCTGGTGAATCTACATAAATGATTTCAGGTATTTGTTTTGCATCGTTAATGAGTTGACCTATATGGATGGCTTCGATTTCATTCAAAGAGTGTATCACCATCATATCATTGAGTTCTAGGGGCATAATTATGCGCGTATTTTCTTCTAAAATGTGATTTTTTATGCCCTCAATTAGGGATTTTCTTTTATTTGGAAGCACCAGTTTAGAGTCTTTTACCCCTATTGCTTTTAGTTCAGTTTCTTCCTCTTTATTTGCGACAGCTAACGTAATTGTCATGGGTCCAAAGCAAGGTCCCCTTCCAGCTTCATCAATTCCACCAATTAACATAATTATCACTTGCTTTGAATTTGCTTAATTGAATAGGCTTTGAGATTATATAATAGTTTTCTTCGTAAGTTTTATCTAAAAAACCAATTAGATATATTTTCATTAAGGGCATTAGTTAAAGAAATTTAAAAACATTTTTTTTACTTTATATCAATTAGTATTTCTCTGATTCTTGGTCTTTGTTTGTCGCAGGCGCCGCAGGCATCTATTGCGTCTAGGCATAGTACTTTTGCTGCGCGGACTTTTTCTAAGTTTTCTATAACCGCGTTTTCTGTTCTTAGTACTTCAAATGCTTCTTTTAGTGCTTCGTATGCTCTTTTTGTTGTTGTTATTGCCATTTCTTTGTGGTCGCTTGATGGTTGTAAGTTTCTATATGTGTGGCAAAGCATGCAATTTCTTTTTGATGATTCAAAAAATTGTGTTAGTTTTGACTTCATATATTACATAAGTGTAGGTTATAATAAAAATCTTTCTAGTATTGGCAAAAAATGAAGCTTGCTTTGGGCTTCTTTTGGCCAGTTTCAACATAACTGGGTAGTTATCTTTTCATTCGAGCGTTTTTATTAAATGCAGTTCTAGTTCTATCAAGTAGTTTTAACATAACTGGTCTTTTTTCGATTTGCGTGATTGATTTTCCTTTTTTGTATAAGTGTACATTGGCTTTTGATGTGGGGAGTTTAAATTCGCCTAGGATGTGCGCTACTTCGCCTGTTGATTTGTTTTTTCTATATCCTAAATAAACTTGTTTTCTTGTTAGTTCGATAGCTTCTTTTAAGGGTATTAATTTTCCAGGGGTTCTTTTGCGTTTTAATATTTGTTTCTTTCGTTGGAATGATGCGTCCTTTGAAGATTCTATAAAATAATCAGGAAAATGGTTCAATAAATCTTTTTCAACAACTAGTTCAATTAGTGTGCCAATTCCAATTTTGGTTAGTTGCTTTGGCGGGATTAGTCCATATTTTGGAATTGGGTGATAATGTGAAGTAGTTAATATTTTTTTTTCATGATTAATTATAACTGTTATGGTTCCTGATAAGTTTTCTTTTTCAGTTTGGCTTAGTGCCGCAAGTGCAGTGTGAATTGCGTTGCTTGTTACAAACCAATTGCCGTTACTCAATTTATCCCCCATAAACTTCCAAGGAGATATGTGGTATATGCTATGGTCAAAGTGGTGGATATTCCAGTCGGGGTAAATATCCTTGGGCTTCCCTAAGTGGGGGGGTGAGGGAAGTAGTTCATTGTCAACTACTAATTGTGAATTTATTAAATCTCTTTGAATAAATAGTCCGAATCGATTTATTTGATTATTCATTAATAAATTTAATGTTTAGTGGTAATTTAATTCTATCTGGTTGAGGGGCTTTCTAAACCTTGGTTGGTTAATTCATATTATTTAGTTATTTATT
>JBAXCL010000113.1:0-3518 GCA_037141515.1 archaeon | reverse complement strand
ATAAATTATATTGAAGGTGTTAAAATATGGCAGAAAAGAAAGGATTTTTTGGAAAACTATTCGGAGGTAGTAAAAACGCTGGATTTGGAACAAGCGAAACAATGGCGCCAAGAAGAATAGAACCAAAAGTAGTTGAAGAAAGACGAGAAGAAGAAGAACCAGGACAACTCTGGAAAAAAGCAAAGAAATGGAGAGAAGAACAAGCAATGAACGAACCGTTAGTAAAAAGAGAACAATACAAGAAAAAGTATTGAAAAATATTAATGGTAACTTCCCAGTTAAAGTAAAAAATGCTTTGTAAAAGGCCGAAACTAAGCTGATGTGAAATTTTATGAATAAAAAAGTTGAAGAATTAAAAAAGAAGATTATTCCAATCCTAAAGAAAAACGGGGTAATAAAAGCAGGAATATTCGGTTCATACGTTAGAGGAAACAGCAATAAAAAAAGCGATGTTGATTTGCTGGTAGAGTTTAAAAAAAAGCCAGGCTTATTTGATTTCATCGGGATAAAAATTGAATTAGAAGAAAAGATCGGCAAAAAAGTGGATTTATTGACATATGACTCAATATATCCTATGCTCCGAGAAAGAATACTAACTGAAGAGGTGAGAATAATATGAAAGATAAATTCAAAGATGATAGAGTGTACTTAACCCACTTAATGGAAAATATTCAAAAAATAGAGTCTTCATTTAAGGGAACCACAAAAGAAGAATACGCGCAAGACGTTGATTTACAGGATGCAACTTTTAGAAGAGTAGAAATTATTGGAAGCGCTGCAAAAAACGTGTCAAAAAAAACAAAAGAAAAACATCCTGAAGTAAAATGGGCAAAAATTGCAGGGGCAAGAGATAAACTAATACCCGGATATGCCATGGTTGACAAAGATATTGTTTATAGAATAAATGAAGATATTATTGAGCTAAAAAAGCAAGTCCTTGAAATGCTTGAAGAGTTAAATAAAGAAGCAAAGGAGAAATGATAAAATGTTTCGAGACAGCCCAATACTAAGATGGCGGAATTACTCCGACAGATACAAACTCAAAGGATACAAATGTACAAAATGCGAAAAAGCATACTTTGAAAGAAAAGGAATGTGCGAATGCGGAAACCTTGATTTCACCCAAATTGATTTCTCTGGAAGCGGGAAAATAGTTGCATACACAAAAATACATGCTGGCCCAGAAATATTTGAAAACAAAACACCATACTGCGTAGCAGTAATTGACCTTGACGAAGGAGCACGCATCGAAGCCCAAGTAGTTGATTGCGACTATAAAGACCTAAAAATTGGAACCGAAGTAGAAGCAGTATTTAGAAAATTCTACTCAAGTGGCGAAAAAGGCGTAATACACTACGGGACGAAATTTATTCCAAAATTCTAAACTAATTTGTTTTATACAAAAAAAATCGAAAACAAAATAAGTAAAATCTCTTGAGGTGTTATTTTGGGTGAAGGAAAAGGATTTGGAAAAACAATATTATTTGGCGAACACTTTGTTGTTTACGGCTTAGAAGGAATGCCAGCTGCACTAGGCCAAATCACTACTGCAAAAGTAAAAAAAATCAAAGGCGAGAAAGGATACGAACTAATTGATAATAGGCCAGCCACAGAAGGATACAAAATTACAAAAGCCGGGGAATATTCTGCATTAATTAATAGAGTAATTGAATATATGGGTGTAAAAGAAGGAATTGAAATTACGCTCGGGGGAGACTTGAAAGCAGCAAGCGGAGCGGGAGCAAGCGCAGCATGCGCTGCAGCAATCGCACGAGCAATAAATAATGAATTTAAAATGAATTGGGACGACGAACAAATAAACAAAGCAGCATTTGAAGGAGAAACTGCAGGAAGCGGAACACCAAGCGGAATAGACAACACTGTCGCAGTATACGGCGGATTTATTTTATTTAAGAAAAATTTAACAGGCGGAGAAAACAAAATACAATTGCTAAAAATAAAAAAACCAATCGAAATAGTAATTGGAAATTCAGGATTGACTGCACTAACTAAAGAAGTTGTAGGGGATGTTAAAAAACAAAAAGATAAAAAACCAGTAGAAATGAAAAAAATATTTGAAGAATATGAAAAAATTGAAGAAGAAGCAAAAAAAGCAATAAATAACTATGATTTGAAAAAACTTGGTGAACTAATGAACAAAAATCACTCGCTTTTACAAAAAATAACAGTTTCCTGCAAAGAACTTGACGAAATAGTAGAAACTGCTAAAAGTGCAGGCGCATACGGTGCAAAACTAACTGGGACGGGGAGAGGCGGACTCGTAATCGCACTAACTCCTGGAAAAGAATTACAAGAAAAAGTTGCAAAAGCAATCGAAAAAAAAGGATGCGAAACTATTAAGACAATAATTGGGTAAAAATAGCGCTAAAACATAATTAATTTTTTAATTATACAAAAAAAGGATTGTTGTGGTTAATATGAAAATTATTGTCGCAGTCACCGGTGCATCAGGCGCAAATTACGCACTCACACTCCTAAAGGAACTCAAAAAACAAAACGTTGAAGTACACTTAATTGTAAGCGAATGGGCAGAAAAAGTTCTTGCACTTGAAACAGGCAAAAAGATTTCTGAACTAAAAAAACTAGCCCACAAAACTTACTCAAATGACGCACTCGCATCAAGCATTTCATCAAGTTCGTTTCTAGTCGATGGAATGATAATAATTCCCGCATCAGTAAAAACAGTATCTGAAATAATTCACGCACACACCTCAAATTTAATCACACGCTGTGCAGATAATATGCTAAAAACGAAAAAGAAACTAGTGATTGGCTTTCGCGAAACACCAATAAGCCCAGGAACAATAGAAAACTTGTACAAATTATCACTATTTGGAGCTATTATATTTCCACTAAGTCCAGGATTCTATAACAAACCAAAGAAAATAAGTGATTTAGAAGCATTTATCGTGGGCAAGGCAATGGATTTATTAGATATTAGAAACACAACATATGCTAGGTGGGCGAAGTAAAAAGTTAATATTTTTGGGTGATTTGATGGGATTTAGGGAATTTGTAAAAGAAAACGACTATACAATCAAGAAACCAGTGTCAAAGAAGCTAGAAGCTAGCGGAATAACTCACTCCGCGGGTGAGAGCAGCATAATGTTTGATAAAATAAAAGAATCTAAATACAAAGTCGTTGCAAATGTATTTGCAAGTAAACAAAAAGTAGCTAAATACCTTGGATGCCAAGTAAAAGATTTAGTTCCAGTAATGACAAAAGCCCTAAACAATCCAACAAAACCAAAAGTTGCTACAAAAACTGACCACGTTGAACTCCCGTTAGATTTGGAAGCACTCCCAATACTAATCCATACTGAAAAAGACGGCGGAGCTTACATCAGCTCAGGAATAATAATTGTAAAAGATCCTGCTGTTGGGCAAAACGTTTGCTTTCACAGAGGAATGGTAATAGCAAAAAACAAATTAGCACTAAGAATACTTGAAAGAAACACAATGGAATTACTAAAGAAAAATAACGGGACACTAAAAGC
>JBAXCL010000112.1:0-3523 GCA_037141515.1 archaeon | reverse complement strand
GAGCCTACATCGTCATCCTAAAACGCTAAATTACCATAATTTTGTCCCAAAGTCAAGCGGAAAAGAAGCTTTATATACTTCTTTTCCCTATTTCATTTTTATGAATAATTCGCTTCACAAAGAAGAGAACGCGGCTGGGGACTTTGGCTCAGTATATATGATACTAGTTTTTGCAATAGCTGCGCTATTACTTGTTCTAATAGTAAAACCAATGTTTCAAAGTGCGCAAAAAACAGTTCAAAAAGTTAAGTGAATAAAATGATTTTCAAAGAAAATAAAGCGCAGGCTGCAGCGCCATTTGAGCTATTTGTCGCCGTAATAATAATGGCTTTTGTTGTAGTAATGGGTTACACAGTTCTTGGAACAGTTAACACAGAAGTTTGTTTGAATAATGTTGATAAAGAAATGATAAAATTTAAGATTGCGCTAGAGGATACGGCTAATCGAAACAGTTCGCAAGCATTTTCTTTCATGCCTCCAACTGCTTGCTTTGATTCAAAGAATACAATAATGAAAATTGATGTTGGTAAGGACTCAACCTGCGCAAGTCGATGTGGTTCAATGCTTAGTGAGTGTTACATAATGACTTTTTCAAACCCTGATATTTCAAACGCATTTAAACAAAAATGCATTGATTTACCGCAATACACTAGTTTCCCAACAGATGCGCCATTGTGTGATGATTCAACTCTTGCAGGAACTGGATTTTCAACAGTTAATCCGATTGAAGGCGGTAAAGCTGGAATACAACCGGGTAGATATGTTGTTCGAAACGTGTCCCCTACTGGAGATACTTACAAAAAGATTTGCGTTTGGTACAACGCAAGCAGCGGCTAAAAAATTATATCCCTTGCGGTTTTTGATTATTAGTAAGTATTATTTAGTTTTGTGTTGTAGGTGTATTTGGTTTTAGGTTATTGGGTTAGTTAGTTTTATTTTATTGGTGTATTTGATGCTTGGATTTATTTTAAGTAAAATGCAGATGCTATTATTTGCAGTAGGTATTGCAGTAGTTGCGCTTATGTTCTATGATTTTGTTTCACGCATAGGGCTTTCAGAGGAAGCAAGTAATTTGATACTTACAAATTCGAAGCTAATTTCTGACCAATTGAGTATAGATGGTTTCTCTTCTTTTGATACTTCGCATATTCCTGATCACCTAGCTTTTGGTTTAAGTGATGCGCCATTTTATTATGACCTTGAATTTTCAAAGCAGACTTTTGGTGCTGGTGATAATAAACAAAATATTCTAATACTGCGCGTACTCCAACATATTTCAAACACTCGCGCAAATCCAGCAGATAGGAAAATTATTGCAGCAAGTTCGGTAGCAACAGATGCGACTATCATACTAGTTGATAGCAATTTCCTTACTGAAAGGTCGCCGATTGATGCATCATATAACAAAGATAGTATTTCACTTTACCCCAGGGCAGTTGGAAAAAGCGAAGTTGTTGCAGCTTCTCCGGATGGATTTGCAATAGTTAAAGAGATTAAAAGTGGCGATAAATTCCTTTACATTATTCCATGTGCATCAGCATTGGAGCCTAATAATTGCCAGAGAAATATTTTGCGCGTAGGGTGTTATAAGCTAAAAGCCGCGCAAAGTCAAGGAATTACAATATTAGATTCAACTCAAATTGATTCAGCCTTTAATATAGCAACCCCTTTGGGTTGTGGGGCTACTGCTGTCAGCGGCGCAAGTGCTAGTAACTATATTGAAACTAAATCAAAAAACTATAACTGGGCAGATTGTAAAGGTTGTTTTTCAGATATTACTTCTACTAGTTGAGTTTAGGTTTATTTTAGTCAAATAACTATTTTTTTAGTAGTTAATTATTGTTTTACTTTTCCAATAATTAGTTTTTGTTTTATTGTTTTTGGTAGTTAATTTTTGTTTTTAATTTACTTCGGATTAATTTTTTGAGCAAAGAATTATTAACCAAAAAGCCCTATTTTTGTTGTTGTGTTATGATGGATATTGCTTCAATTATTTCTGTATTAAATTCGCCCTTAGCAGGTAATAAAATCAACAAGAATTGTTTTGCGCATAAATTAACCTCTCAAAAAGGATTTATTGGTCCAATTGGGGATGATTTACCGTCATTAGTTCCAATAGTAGTTGCGTTATTACTATTCTTTTCAATTTTTGCGCTTACGCTTAATTCATATAATTCAAAAAATGCGGATCTAAAAAAGCAAATCGAAATGACTTCAGTTGCCCGTGAGTTAAAAGGTGATTCGTTAATACTTGATGTTGAATCATTTTCTAAAAAGTGCGAAACTTTGAAGCTGAAAAAATACCCTTACAATTTTATGGCCGCCATTTATAGCACAACAGTGAATATGGGTGATGTTGTGGGAGATTTTTCAAAAGTAAGTCAAAATATAACTGATTTAGAATATCCAAGTTCTGACGAAACAAATTTTCTTAAGCAAAAGTTTGTTGAACAAAATACTGTTTCTGTTGCAGTAGTTGACTCAGGCGGCTACCTTAGAACGACTGTTTTTAATAACAAAAACACTGCCTTTTTTTGTAATTATAAAATGGTTGGGGGGACAGAATTTTCTTCTCAAAAAAAGAATTATCTTTTGCGTTTTTATCCAGTTGCAGTTCAGCTTCCATTAGAAGTTTCTGTTGGCGAAGTACAATACTTAACAGTGCCTGCGCTAATGGGAATGGTTTTTTGGAATTAATATTTTATGGTGTTTATGATGAATTTTAGGGGACAAGCAGCTTTAGTAGATTCAATGTTCTTTATAGCAATTGTCTCCGCAGTATGCACTGCAATGTTCTATTTTGCAATAAATTATGGGACATCAACAGATTCGCTTATGAATTCATTTTATTCGCAGGATTTTGCAGAAGACTCGCTGAAAGTAATTACTTACATAAATATTTTTAGAAATGGTGATGCGGTTGGGCCAGATATTAATCCTGTTATTGCCCACCCTCAATTTGATTACATGCTCGCAATGATAAAAGAAGATTATGTAAAAAATAAGTTGATTACTTTGCCGACAAAGGTGGCAATTGCAAATACTATTCATTCCGCGCTAAAACCTTTTGATACTTCTATTGATTATGTTTTTTATATTGCTAAAGAAAGTGCTACTAGCAAAGAAAATAAGTATATAACAATGATTATTTCGACAAGAAAATGTGAATCAGGGTGTGAGTTTAATTCAAACGTAGAAGGTAAAGTGATAAAAAGAGTTTATTATTCCTGCGAGCCTCCAACTTCTGATGCTCTTGAGAAATATATTTTTCCGTACGCTGGAAAGGTAGATTCTGCTACGGGAAAGATTTCGCTGATTGATAAGGCTAATAGTGATGTTGAAGATTATATGGGTCAAAGTGAACAATATTCAATTTATGTTACGGGTATTCACCTTTGGGTTGCGAAAAAGATCCCTGCATTAGACAAAATAATAGCATCTGCTGATGAGCCTGATCCTGCAAAAAGGGAAGCTAATTTTAATTGTGTTGTGCTTAATACTACTAGCTAAATTGATTAACACG
>JBAXCL010000111.1:0-3602 GCA_037141515.1 archaeon | reverse complement strand
GTTTTCACATACTTTTACCAAATCTATTGCGTCCTGGCCACCCACTATCTCTAATAGGTCCTTAACTAATATTAAATTGGTAATGGACTTTGAAGGCATACTTATCTTCCCAAACAAACTATTTTAAATCAATGGCGATTGACTTGCAAAATAAACCTTTTTTATTCTAATATCTAGTTTATTTATGTTGTACTTCAATAACCTTTTTTCCTCTTTCTTGTGGGATTATTTGCCACTTTGCCCCTTTGTAATCTTTTCCAAGTTCTTCGCCTTTTTGAGTCCTATCAAGAAATATTGCAAGAGCTGCTATTTCGCTGTGCGGCTGAGCCCCCACCGAGATATTATAATCCGCATTTTCATATACTGCGCGTTCAACTTTTTGTGATCCAATAACAACCGCTATTTTCTTTTCCAAGTAAAGCGTTTCTTCAACTTCTTGTATTGGTAGTCCGTACATTGTCAAGTGCGCTATTTTGTATCCTTTTTTCTTTAGTTCTTTTATTGTCCCTAGCCACCCTTTGCTGAACTCAACTTTGAACTTTCCCCCCCATCGATCATTTACCCCTTCAATTGTTTTTAACGCGCTTTCATCTTTTTCTCCACAAATAATTATTTTGCTTGCGCCCAGTGCTCTTGATACTAGTCCACAGTGACCAGTGACCCTATAATCTCTAACTTCTCTATGTCCGTATCTTACAACAACAATATCCTTTAGCATACTAATTTTGTTATGAGGTAGATTTAAATAAAAGTTTTAGTTTAGTTGCGTATGGTTCAATCGGCCACAAATCAAAATAACTCTATTTTTTCTGCAAATAATTTGGCTAATAGATGCGCGCCAATATCTAATTCCCCTGCTTCAATAGATGGTTACATAAAATTTAATAGTGTGTGGGATAATATACAAACCACTCTTTTTTCTGATTTTTCCAAGCTTAATGCGTGGCGTCAGAAGCTTCTAAATGTGGGGCTTATTGGAGTGTATCCTAACGGAATTGGGTTTGGTAATCTTAGTTGTCGTGTAGGAACTTCGAAAGAATTTTATATTACAGGTTCAGCAACCGGCGGGCTTGCTAAGCTTTCTAAAAATCAATATACAAAAGTTATCGATTTTGATTTTGAAAAGAATTGGTTATCTTGTGCGGGGGGTATTATAGCGTCTTCAGAATCTCTCACTCACGCAGCAGTTTATTCTTGTGCGCCAAAAGTTACTGCAGTTTTTCATGCGCACAATAAGGTTTTGTGGGAATATCTTTTAGAAAAGTATCCTTCAACTAGTAAGAGTGCTGCTTATGGGACACTCAAAATGGCGAAAGAAGTTTTTCGCCTTTTTAGAGAAAATATATTTTCTAAGCATAAAATTTTTGCAATGGCTGGGCACGAAGAGGGGGTTGTGGCTTTTGGGGATTCTTTAGAGGAAGCAGGAAATGTGCTTTTAGAACACTTTGCATTTGTTCGTTAAGTGGTTTTTCTGCGAGAATAGCAACAGTTTTAAAGCTTCTTAAAGCACTTTTATTTATAGTATGAGGTGGGCCTGTAGCTCAGTTGGTAGAGCACTGGACTTTTAATCCAGGTGTCTAGGGTTCGATTCCCTACAGGCTCGCTTATACTTATTTATTTCAATGTTCGTGGTTAATTAACAAACCAAAGTTGTTATTTTTAGTAATTACTTGTAATTATATCAAAGGGCAATATAAGGAAACCTTTTTGCCATTTGATAGTTATCAAAAGACGGGATGCAAGTTTCCAAAGTAATGTCTTTTGATGTTACTTTAATTTGTAGGGCCCGTAGCTCAGTTGGTAGAGCACTAGACTCTTAATCTAGGTGTCTGGGGTTCGATTCCCCACGGGCTCGCTTTTTTATTCTGTTTTGTTCTAATTATAGTGGATGCTTAAAATACCAAAAAGGATTGTTAGTTTATTTGAAGGCAAAGTTGTTTTCCTCGCAACAACTGCGCACACTAATCCTAATATCATCTGTGTTTTTGTAAATGCTGTAGTTGGCAACAAAATTATTATTACTGATAACTTGATGAGCCAAACAAGCGCTAATCTTAAAAAAAACCCAAAAGCAGCTATCGCATTCTATTATTCCGGAAAAGCTTTTCAGCTAAAAGGAGTGGTTAATTATCAAACTGGGGGGGAAGTGGTTTGATTTTGTAAAAAATGATTCTTCAAATAAAAACTACTCCCCAAAAGCCGCAGTCGTATTTAATATAAAAGAAATTTGGGACTTGGATAAAGGAAAAAAAGTCTTGTAGTGGTATTGTGGCTTTCAAGTAATATTCTTTTTGGGGCGTGTTGCTTTTATCCAGCGAATTGGCACTATGGTGTTTGATACTTTTTATTCAAACAAAATGGGTTTAATGCCCCGCTGCTCATAGCAAAACGCAAATGCATTTGTTATGCCCTCCGTGTTGCAAACATTTTGTGTTTGCGGCACCTCGCAATGTTGTAAATGCTTGGCATTTGCGACACGTCGCAAAACTCATAGTTTTGCAACGAACCATTGGTTTTGCTTGGTGCGGCGACCCATTTTGTAACACAGCACAAACTAATAGTTTGTGCGTGCAATCAAACATTGTTTGATTCGTGAAGAACCCGTCGGATGCCAAGGTTGGGTTCTTCATTAATTATTTAAATTTGGTAAAGAAATATTTGTTTGAATTTTGGAGTTGCAAGTAATAATTAATTTGAATAGTTATTAGTTAAATTAAATTTAGTAAATGAAATTAATTTGATTTGCTAAATTTTGTAGATGTAACTATGTTTGAATTAGAATTTAAGCGACCCTGGCGCGAATCGAACGCGCGGTCTCCTGCTTACTGCCAAAACACTTTTTGAGTGTCTCAAATTTGTTTTTACAAATTATCGATAGAAGGCAGGCGCCTTATCCACTGGGCTACAGGGTCAATCAATTGTTCTTATTTTAATCAAGCTTTGCTTAATTTTACTAATTGGATTATTGCGATTATTTAGTGCTTTTATTGCTATTAATTGCTCACCATTAGTATATACCTTTTCGTTAAGGAGCTTTTTAAACATTCTTTTTTGGCTATTTTATCAATGAATGTGATTATTTACCAAACCTTTTTATTCTATAAAGGGCTTTTCTATGTGCGAGAAATAATTGGATAGTTGTGATAGTATGGGGATTTTTGATTTTTTGAATAAAAATAATCCTGCGGATGTTTTGCTTGAAGAGCGTAGACGAATTGTTACTGAATTAAAGGGTGCTGAAATAAATTTTCTTAAACACAAAATTGACAGGCCTACTTTTGATGCTATTTCAAAGGAAAGAAATTCCGATCTTATTAGAATTGAAGCGGAGATTGATTCGCATAAACACAAGGGGTTAAATTCAGCGGAGCTTAAAATTGCAAATAGTGTTTCGAGTGATAAAAGAAAAGTAATTTCGGGGTTGCTTGATGAGAAGCAAAAGAAGGTTTACGAGCTTAAGCTTGCTGAGAGCGGTTATTTGAAGCGAAGGATTTCTGAAGAAGTTTTTCAGAAGATTTCTTCAGAGGTTAAAAAGGAAATAATTAGCAAGTACGGCTCATCTGCAACTGACACAGGAAGCCCAGAAGCACAGGTAGCACTTC
>JBAXCL010000110.1:0-3603 GCA_037141515.1 archaeon | reverse complement strand
CCTAATATTAGAACGCTTGATGCATCTTTTAATTCTTCTAGTTGGCTTAGTCTGCATTTTTGAAGTTGGTTACCAAAACTTAATTTTTCAAGTAAAAAGTACCAAGGGGCTAATCCGTCAAAACTTGGTTTATTCATGTGTAATTCGCAAAAACCAACGGTGACAATAACGAAACATCAGCAAGGACCCTTGATAACTGAATATTTTTAGAAGCAACAAAATTATTAACCATTAGAAATGATGTCATAGAAATTATTGACGCTATTACAAAATAATTTTTGCTGAAAAACATACAACAAAATAGGAACATTATTAAAAGAATATCTGTTTTTGAAAAACGCATATTATCAGATTCCCAATTTTCTATCAATTTGCAATTTGCCCAGCATATTAAACAGAATAAAGTAACACTTGGAAGCCATGTGGTAATTGATAAATCGGATGTTATTACAGGCAGGGCAACCCCCGTTCCGAAACCTATTCCTACCAATAATTCTTTGCAGTTTTTTTTGATTATTAAATCGGTAAGGTTTGAATGTACCACTATTAGGTAAATACAAATTACGATCGCTAATATCATTCCGCCTATGATCAATCGTTTTGAAAGTGTAAAACTTAACAGTATTGATGCCGCAAAAGTCAGACTTATCAATGCCAATGTTGTTTTTGGATTTCTTCCTGCAAATAGATGCCTTTGAGTTGTGTGTATTCCTTTTCTTGAATCTAAAAAATGATCGAGCAGGTAGATCAACCAGACTGTAAAAAAGAGGACTGCTTTTTCTGTAAAAGAGATTTCAATATCAAATGTTTTTGAAAAAAAATGTTGCCAAACAAGCGCAACTATTGGTGCATCCAAAGCTAATATATTAAATAATAACCACCATGGTGTTGTTTCCTTTTTTGTTAATTCGATTGGATTTAGTCTCTTCATTTCTTCCATGATTATTTCTTTGTATCACACTCTTTCGTAAATCAAAATATTATGTCTTTAAGCATTTAAGGTGAATTTAGATCCATTCTTCAATTTTGTTTTAAATTCCTATATATTTGCTAATATTGTATAAGGTTTTTGTTTGATTTAGTCTGATTCATGAGTATGCAGGGTGCTTACTTTATTTTTTTCTAATTCTAATTTATGTTTTTGTGTTGGTACTTTTGCTGATTTAAAATATTTTTTTGTCGATGGGAAGTTATGTCAGAAATTGTAGTCGCAGCTTTTTATAAGTTTGCTAAGTTACCTGATTTTAAGCTCTTGCAGGCTCCTTTTCTTGATTTTTGCCTTTCTTTAAATATTAATGGAACAATTTTGCTTGCATCTGAAGGTATCAATGGAACTGTGGCAGGTTCGCGCCAAAGTATAGATTCTTTGATGGTTTTTCTAAGAGAAGAGCCCCGACTTTACGATATTGAGCATAAAGAATCTTTTACCAATGAACTTCCTTTTGATCGAATGAAAGTAAAGCTAAAAAAAGAGATCGTCCCTTTGGGAGTTTCTTCAGTAGACCCAAATACGCTGGTAGGAACCTATGTTACCCCAGAAGAATGGAACCAACTTATTAGCGATCCGGAAGTGATAATTGTAGATACTCGAAATGATTATGAAGTTGACATAGGCACATTTAGAGGGGCAATAGACCCTAAAACAAAACGGTTTCGTGATTTTCCTTCTTTTGTCAGTGAAAATTTGGATCCCAATAAACATAAAAAAGTAGCTATGTTTTGTACTGGTGGGATTCGTTGCGAGAAAGCTTCTTCCTACATGCTGCAACAAGGATTCAATGAAGTATTTCATTTAAAGGGCGGTATTTTAAAATATCTTGAAAAGATACCTGCAGTCAAAAGTCTTTGGGATGGAGAATGCTTTGTTTTTGATCAACGAATTGCAGTTGGTAACGGTTTGATTGTTGGTGATCATGAGCAATGTTATGCCTGCAGGCATCCAGTTTCG
The DNA here is from genome assembly GCA_037141515.1 of archaeon. GTDB lineage: Archaea > Iainarchaeota > Iainarchaeia > Iainarchaeales > JAAZKV01 > JAAZKV01. The sequence continues at coordinate 1,655 of JBAXCL010000110.1, read as the reverse complement.
TTCCAAGATCGGGAGTCAGAGAAATTTCGGATGGGCGTTTCGTGCCCTTATTGCTTTGATAATCTTCCTGAGAAAACCCGTGCTCGTGCTATTGAGCGTCAAAAACAAAATGTCCTTTTAAGTAAACGAAAAAATCAATTAGGGCATTCTGAAGAGTAAAAAATATTCTTGTTGAAATGCCTATAAATTTCTTTGAAATAGATCGCTTGCCAAACTAATACATAGTTTCGCTATTGCGGGATCATATCTTTCGCCTTCGTCACGCATAAAAGCATGTGCGGCATTGAATTCATGCCAGGTAAACCATATTCCTGAATTTTCCAGTGCTTTATAAATCGCCTGTCTTCCAGTTAGTGGAACATGCGGATCTTGTTTACCAAATACCATAAGCATTTCGCCTTTGATATCTTTTGCTCGCGCAAGTGAGTCAGCGTGATCCCCTTTACCAAGGGTGCCTGAGTGTAGGTCTGTAGGATAGAAACAAGCAGTTGCAAGAATTTGAGGCAATAAGGCTGCGCGGTATGCGAGGTGGCCGCCTAAGCAAATTCCAACCGCCCCGATTTTACCATTGCATGAAATGTGGTTTTGCAATGTTTCCACGGTTGCGCGGATATCTCCATCAAAGTCAGCCATTGAAATAATTTGTTTTAATTCATTTCCTCTGTTTTTTCCTGCATCATCATAACCAAGAACGCAACCGGGAAGTTCATGGGAGTGGTACACTTCCGGAACTGCAACAATATAGCCCATGGATGCGAATTGGAGTGCCAATCGTTTGACTGGAGGCGTCTGCTGAAATATCTCCGAATAAAGTATGAGCCCGGGTCTTTTCCGATCTGATCTTCCAGGTTCTTCCGGAGAGTAAATATAGGTCCTCATTGATCCTGTTGGTGTTAATATGTCTAGGTTTGAGTTTTTAATTATCATCTTGTTCTCAAAAAAGTGTTATTGGTTTCGTTGATCTACTGAATGGTATTTGTTTTTAAAAATTCTCCTACAACATTGATTTAACAAATTTACCAAGGTCGTGTTCTCTTTGAAAGGGAAAGATTAATGGGGGTTTAATCTGAATCTTTAATGTCGTTGCGTCTTAGAGACTTCTTTTCTGAAGTATGTTTTTTATTTTGGAGTCTCTTACGGATCTGAGATTTTGGAATTTTAGTCGCTTTTCGGGTTACCACGGGTTTGAGAGCAGTTTTTATGAGTGTGCATAGTTTTTCAATCGCATCAGTTTTGTTCCCAATTTGAGTCCGATACTTCTGGCTTGTTATTATTATGCATCCTTCTGTATCTAAGAATTTCTTTACTTCTTTGTTATTAATAATTGTTGACACTTGGTCGGGGTATAGGGCTTTGGAATTTGAGGGGATGAAATGCAACCTTACTTTGGTTTCAACCTTATTCACATTCTGTCCACCAGGCCCGCCTGACCTACTGGTTTCAAAAGTTACTTCAGAAGTTATGATTTCTCTGTTAATATTTTGCTCTTTTGAGAAAGACTCATTCAAATATTCAATTAAAATCAATGTTACGGCGTTCAAAAACCTTAGCAAGATTGATTTTTCTTAGTTTAATCCCAGAAAACTGAGCGTTCATAAAGGGAGTATTATCAGGAAGATGCTTCATCAATTAGAACTATTTTAAGGATTTAAAAT
>JBAXCL010000109.1:0-3645 GCA_037141515.1 archaeon | reverse complement strand
TTTAACATTATTTAATCGTTTTAACTTTAACTTTTATTTTAATTAAAGTAATTAAGTTAATTATGTTTCAACTCCTTACACCATTGGCATGTTTTTTTTTGGTAGTCATCGTTTAAACATTTTATTGCTTTTTCAAAGATTTTTTCTGCATTTTTTGGGTTTGTTTTCATTTTGATAAGGGTTGTATCAAATATCACTTCTCCCGTTAATATTACTTTTGAGGGCATGTAAAACAAAAGAAACGCGTAATCTTCTGTTTTGTATCCGTTTTTTCTTAACAAAAAGTTTGCAGTTAGTTTTGGTTTGAACAAAGAGAATAACCGCCAATTAATAGTCATTGACTTAGACGACCAAGAAAAACTAAGCAATGAACTGATTTGTTGAATAATAATTGTTCACAGATCAATTAGTTGTTTAAAGTCAAACTTTTTCTTCCAGTTGTTTAAGTGTGCTTTGCCATTAATTTTTAGGAATAATTCTTTTATAGTGTCAGGAACTTTTTCATAGGTTTCAATATTTATTTTGTCTTCTTTTACAAACTTTTCATAGTCCTTGTTTGTAAATTTGTTTAGTAATAAGTGTCGGTTAAATCCGTCGGTTAATTCTTGTGCAAATTCTTTTTTCCATAGTTCATCATAGTCCGTATTTCTGTCTATTAGTGCTTTTGCAGCCATTGCTCCTGATAGTATGGCATATTTTACTCCAAATCCTCTTGCAGGATCAACAAATCCTGCTGCACCACCTGTAAAGTATTTGTACTTGTGAACTGCTGAATTAGGTATATTAAAGTGCCCGTATCCTGCGAAAGTATTAAGTCTTTTTGCCCCATTAATAGTTTCTTGAATTATTTTATCTGCTTTAATGAATTTTTCGAATCTTTCTGATATTGTATTGAAGTCAGATTTTGTAAATGAAGTTATTGCTATGGAAAGCTGATCATTTCCGTAAGGAGTTAAGTATGCGTAACCGTTTTGTATTAAATCACTTCCATAAAAAAAGGCAATTGTTTCTTTGTCAAATGTTCCTTCAAATGTTGCACCATAACCAAATCCCACAGGATCAAATTTTGAACCAGAAGCAATTATTTGACAATCTAAAACCTTTGCCGTTTTGCCCAGAATAATTTTTGCGCCTTGACTTTTTGCTTGTTCAGCTAAAGAGTTTTCCATTGAATCTGGTGAAGGCCCTCTTTTGAAAGTATAAAAAATGGGTTCATTGTTAGAGTATATTTCGTCAAATCGATGACTTGGAGAATATTTAATTATTCTAGTTATGGGATTGAGTTTTGGCATTTCTATGCCATAAGACTTGATTTTTTTTATAATATCTTTATCTGTGCCATAATTTCTTATAGCTTGAATGTTATTACCACTTCGCCCACCAAGAAATGGAGAAGATTCATACACTACTGCTTTGTGCCCCTCATTGGACAGCACTATTGCCGAACTTAATCCTGCAGGACCTGCCCCTAAAATGCTGTAGTGCAAATAAATCCACCTGATAATAACTATTAAAAGATGTTAATTGCTTTATTTAAACATGCCCTTGAACATTAAGACAATACTGCAACTAATAGTTCCTGAATACATTCTAACTGGAATTACGTTCATAGCAATATTTTTGTTAACATCTAATCAAAGTTCTCTTTCACTTTTATTAGTAGTGCCTTTTGTGGTTTACTTGTTAGCGCTATTTGGATTTAATGCAATTAATCAATTTTTTGATGCAAAAATGGATGCAATCACAAAACCAAAAAGACCTATTCCATCAAAAAAAGTTACTAAAAATGAGGCACTCTTGTTTGCAGGTATTCTATTTGGAGTATCCTTAGTATTAGCATTTTTTTCACAAGTACTTTTGCCATGGCTTTTATTTATTATAGTTACTTTTTTGTATTCTCACCCAAAAACTTTTCTTAGAAGATACTTGCCAGCAACACCACTATTTGGACTAACATTTTATGTAATAGTACCTTTTCTTTTTATTTCAAGCTACTTCGGGTTAACAATTAATTATTTCTTTTTAGTGTTCTTTTCTATAATAATCGCATGTGTTAGCATACTAAAAGATATTGAAGATATTCCAACTGAGATAAAATTTGGATTAAAATCAATTCCAAGAATTTTAGGAGCGCACAATACAATAAAAGTAAGCATTTTTTCTCTATTAGCAACAGTACTTGCTTTTGGAGCAATACTTTCTATTAACAATTTGTTATTTGCTTTACCAACAATTATTTCATTAGCAATAGTCCTAATAGCAGGCTCTTTTGTTATGCCTAAAAAGAGTTCTGACAAGATTTTGAAACACTCTAAAATTTTAGCGATGTTTATGTTAGTTGCAGTTATTATTCAACTGGCTTTTGGAATAACTGCTTTTCTTATTTAAGCTGTTTTTTTACTAGTGGATTTTTCTTATCAAATCTTTGCTTTGGTTGAATTATGAATTCGCAAATAGGGTCTCCTTTTGCAACGCATTTAGTTTCTACACAATCAACATCTCTTTTGAAAGTTACTTTTGCAGCCCCTGCAACTAACCCGCGAAATATGTGATCCACACAATGATTGGTCTTCCCATAAAGTTCGGCAACAACCGAATTTTTTAAATTATAAACCATATAGCCATCATCACGTTTCATTTCTTTTAACTCAGCTTCACCCCAACCCGCAAGGGTAACTATGTTCGAACCCCATTTAGCCACATCATCAACATTAAGCTTTGACTTTTCCCTCATTGAATCAAACCATTTCTCACCAGCATGTTTACCAGCACGATAAATCACATTCTCTTTACCCTCTTTTTCCAACTCTTTAAGCATTGATACAAATGATTCTGAAGGAATTAATGACGATGGCTGCTCGAAAATTTTTATTCGCCCTTTGTCAAAACTTACTTGACGTAACGCTAAAAGTTTTTCAAGCACATCAAACATAGATTATCACTAAATACTCGTATTTTTTAATAACTTAATCCCACTTTTATTTATTTCAAACAATACGAACCCTTTTTCGTGCTCGCTTCTGCGCATTTTTCGTATTTGGAGACTTCTATATTCAGAACTTCCGACACCCAAATAATTCATGCTAATTATGTTATCACATAAGAATTCAGAAATAGTATCCCTGCTCAAACCTTGTGAACCCTCAACTTTTTCGCCAATAATTAAAACTGTGGCATTAGTGTTAGTTAAGTTTGAGAATATTTTCCTTAATTTTAATCTGCCAAGTGCTTTGTGATCAATTACTGTCGGTTGCACAGTACTTTCAATTTGCTCCATACTAAGTTTATCCTTATCAATTACTGCAGAAGAATTAATTATGGACTCAATAGAATCAAGAACGATTAAATCATACTTTTCTTTAGATAACTCCGAAGCAACGTTTTCGATAAGTGCAGGACTTGAACTATCAATCGAAACAATTCGCAAATTATTCTTTGCCTTACTTAAACTTAAACCAAAATCATTCAACTGATTAGCTAATTGATCTGCTTTCTGCTCCAAATCCAAGTACAAACACTTCTTTCCCTTAGACGCATTATTAAAAGCAATTTCAGCACAAAAAATACTCTTACCCGTACCAGGAGTACCCGCAACAAGAGAAACACTACCTTGCGGAATCCCACCTTCAATTAAATCATCAAAAC
>JBAXCL010000108.1:0-3742 GCA_037141515.1 archaeon | reverse complement strand
ACATAATTTTTTCTGATATTTAAGCAATCTTTTTTTTTAAACAAGTTTTTTCTTCTTCAGCGCAGCATCAAGTTTTGGTCTGTCAAATCCAATAATTACTTCGCCATCGATATCAACTACTGGCACTCCCATTTGTCCGCTTTTTGTTATCATTTCTTTTGCTTTTACTTGATCTATTCCAACATTAACATCTTCAAATTCGACTTTCTTTTCTTTTAGCCAGTTTTTTACCATAACGCAGTAGGGGCAAGTTGTTGTTGAATATACAGTTACATTAGTCATCATAACACCTCAAATCTAACTTATCCTTTAGAGTTACTTCTTTTAAATCTTGCCAGAATTTATTTGTATTAATAAGTTAGTTTTAGTGTGAATTTTACTATTAATTTTTCTCAACCAAAAAACTGTTATTAAACCGTTAGGGATACCTAATTGCTGTGGTTTTGTGGTAAAGGCAGGGGATAAAAAAGTAAATCTTTTTGATAATCTTGGCGAGTATTTTTCGCTTAGCGGCAAGTATTGGTCTTGGTTTTTTGTTATACTTTTGCTTGTTGTTATCTCAAGCCTGACTTTGGTTGGCGAGAGTTATTTATTTAGTCAGGTTTTGGATAAAGGCGCTGGTTTTATTGCAGGCACAATTCAAAAGGATGCGTTTATCGAGATTCTAATTGGCATTGGTACTGCGTTTGCAGGGGTTGTAATAGTTAGGAGTATTTCTAATTGGGGTAGATTTTTTTTCATTAATCGCCTTGATGCGAAACTTATTTTCGATTTAAAAAATAAATTTTTTGTGCATATTCTTGGGCTTTCTCATAAATTTCATTCAACGCACCGTACTGGAAGTTTGATTGCTAAAATGACTCGTGGTGCGCGTTCTATTGAAGGAATAACTGATTTTTTTGTGTTTTCCACAATTCCGTTAGTTATTCAGCTATTTGTTGCATGTGTTTCTCTTTTGTATTTTGATGTGTTCTCTGTAATAACTATAATTGGGATTATGATTGTTTTCCTTGCGTTTGTAATGCTTCTTACAAAGCTGCAGCAAAAGCCAAAGATTTTGTCAAATGAAGCTGACGATGCTGAGAAGGCATTTATCGGTGATATTTTCACAAATATTGATACAATTAAATATTTTGGGAAAGAGAGGCAAACAGGTTCTTTGTTTGGCAACCTTTCGCAGCATTCAAGCAAAATGCTTGTGACGAGTTGGGATTATGAAAGTTTTGTTGAGATTGGTCAAAGTTTAATTATGGGTGTTGGAGTTGCGTTCTTGTTGTACTTCCCGCTTGTAAAGTTTCTTGACGGCGGGCTCTCAATCGGTTCGCTTGCTTTTATTTACACTGTTTACTTAAACATCGGCTATCCAATGTTTGGATTTATTTTTGGAATTAGGCGATTTTACGAGGCGATGGCTGATTTCCAGTCGCTTATTGATTATGATAAAATAAAAAACGATGTTCCTGACGTGAAGGGCGCAAAGGAATTGCATATTAGTGAAGGCAAAATAGAATTCAATAATGTTTCGTTCATGTACCAAAAGAAGGAAGTGATTAAGGAGTTTTCGCTTGAAATTAAACCAAAAGAAAAAGTGGCGTTAGTTGGTTATTCCGGATCAGGAAAAACAACTCTAGTGAAACTACTTTACAGGTTTTATGATGTTGGTGGGGGCGAAATTTTAATCGATGGGAAAAATATTTCTCAAGTTAAGCAGGAGTCTCTTCGCTCGGAGTTGAGTATTGTTCCACAGGAAGGGATTTTATTTAATGATACTATTTTGAATAACGTTGCGTTTGCTAATCCTAATGCTAAGCGTGAAGATGTAATGAATGCGCTAAAATCTGCTCAGCTTTATGATTTTGTCATGAGCTCTCCCGAAAAGGAAAATACTTTTGTTGGGGAGCGCGGAATTAAGCTTTCAGGCGGGGAGCGCCAGCGTTTATCCATTGCCCGCGCAATTTTAGCAAATAAAAAGGTTTTAGTGCTTGATGAAGCAACGTCTTCTCTTGATTCAATTACTGAGAGTCAAATCCAAAACGCGCTTTCTACTTTAATGAAGGGAAGAACAACAATAATAATTGCGCATAGACTTTCAACAATAATGAGTGCTGATAAGATTGTTGTGATTAACAGAGGAAAAATTGCTCAAATTGGAAAGCACTCCGAGTTAATTAATCAGAAAGGAATTTATAAGCGTCTTTGGAATATGCAAAAAGGCGGTTACATTAGGGTGTAAAAGAAAAAACTAATGTTTTTTACTTAATTAAAAATATTTCAGATTTTTTCAGCCAAGCAAATCGAAAGATTTTGGGAGTAGTAAAAAAGCTATTTCTTTTTGCCTGTCAAGCAAAACTCTAGTTTTGCGGTACACGAAAAAAACTACTGTTTTTTTCCTGTCATAACAAAGAAAGCGCCTTTTTTCTCAAAGAGCCATTTGATTTCGTCAATTAATGGTTTTTCAAATTCTGGTTTTGATGCCATAAATTCTATTCCTTCGTCTCTGAACCAGTGTAGTACTTGTCCGACTGTGTGGTAGCTTTCGTGTACTTGTCCGTATTTATCTGCCGCCCATGCTTTTCCTTCGCTTTCTTTAGCGCCGAATAGCTTTTCTCCAACCAAAATTCTTTTTTCAATATTATTTCCGGCAATTGCTCGTAAAAAGCTTCGTCTAATTCGGTGTCTTAGGCGCGCGTACTTATTATACAAACCAATTATTACTAGCCCGTTTGGTTTTGCGAATTTGCACCCTATTTGAAATCCTTTTAGCGCGTTTGTTGTGTGGTGTAGTGAACCTAGTGCAATTACAACATCAAACTTTTTGTTTTGAGTATTTTTGTTTTGAGTATTTGTTCCACTTTTTTTAACAAAAGAATCTTCGTTAAGTTCAAGAATATTTTTCAAAACGAATTGTATTTTTTTAGAGGTTTTTAGTTTTTTAGAAAGTTCTTTAGCTTTTTTTATTGAGCTTGAACTAAAATCGATTGCGGTTACACTTGCTCCGCAAAGTGCGAGTGCATTAGCTAGTTCTCCTGTTCCGCATCCTAGTTCTAGTACTGTTTTTCCTTTCCAGTATTCTTTTGTTTCTCCAAATATGCGTGCCACCCACTCGGCAAAGTAAATGATTTCATTTGCTTTGTTAATTAGTCTTGAGGGGTATGGATATTTTTCGTAGAGTTCTTTGACGCGCTGTTCTTTTTGTTTTTTATTCATTATTTTCCCATTCTAATAAGAGCTTTAGTAATTAAAACCTTTTATTTAAGAGTTATTTAGTATTTGCGTGGTGTTATGGGTAGAATTATTGGTTTAATTGATTTGGATTATTTCTATGCGCAGTGTGAGCAGTTAAGAAAGCCTGAAATTAAGGGCAAGCCTGTTGTTGTTGTGATGCCGTCTATTAGAGAAGGTTCTGGTGCAATTGCGACTTGTAATTATGAAGCTAGGGCACTTAAAATAAAATCAGGAATGCCGTTGTCGCTGGCAAAGAAACTTGCAAATCCTGAAACGATTTTCATTAATGTGGATAAGGAGTATTATTTGGAGTTGTCCCAGAAGGTTTTTGAGATAGTTGATTTTTTTGACAGAAACACTCAGGAAGGTTTAAAACGAAAAATAGAAAGGATAAAGATAAAATTAGAAGATGCTGGAGCGGGTGGTGGCAGTGAGGTTTTAAAAGAATATCAAGATATTTCCGAGAGAGAAAAGTTTCTTTCAAAAGAAATGGAAGACTTGTCGGTAAGTATTGAGT
>JBAXCL010000107.1:0-3750 GCA_037141515.1 archaeon | reverse complement strand
TAAGTTTATACTTTTGATGTGCTATCTGGAGATTAATTACCCAAAGGTTTGCAGATTAAACTAATAATTTGCATTGCTTTAATTAGCGAACTTTTTTTAGAAATTAGTTTTATTAAACTTATATTTTAAGCGCCTGGGCAAGTTGTAAACTCACAAAATGGCGCTGTTCGCCCTACTGCACTACCATCAGAGCAAATTTTTGCGTCCATTGTACAACCAATTGCCCCCATTTCTTTGAACCCAAGTTCGAGCATTTTTGCAGTATTAAAAGAATCAACTAGGACTGCAATTGTCTTTCCATTCTCGCAAGTGCACGAATCGCAAACAACATCAGAATTTACTTTTAACCCAGAATCATATACAGCTATTTGATATTTTTGAGAAAGCCAGGACCTTATTACTGGAATATCATTCAAAGGTTCTTCAGGAAGTAATCCATGATCCGCTAATTTCTTCAACTCTTCAGCCTTCCAAACATCCCACGCATTACCATTGCATTGAATAGGATTAATTGACAACCAGCTCTGATTTCCTATTGGGGGAGTTTGTAAATATCGAACTATTAGTTCTACAGTATTTGTATCAGTATCAATTGATACTAATTCAACTTCATAATTTACTGGACTGTTTGTTTTTGCGGTTTTTGCCATAATTTCTCCAAGATGTAAATTACCAAGAAGCAGTGAAGGGTCTCCTGGCAAGTATAAAGTTACGTCCACTCCGCGTTCACCAGCCCAAACGCATTGCGCATTTACAGGGCACCTAGAATCAGAAAAATTTGACACTGTTAAATGAACTCCACCCCCAGTGGAAATATAAGTATTTCCTTCTTTTGCAGTAAAAGAAGTTCCAAATACAAATGAATTATTACTTCCTTGAGTCGCAATACACCCTAGTAATACGATCACAATTAATCCTGCAATCAGGAACAAAACAATTTTTGATTTCATATTAGTATTCTGTTCGATAGTTTTAATATAGCTTCCCTAATGCACTTGTTTTGACCTGAGCATTTATTAATTAGAAAAAAAATTAAGCCTCCGGTGGGATTTGAACCCACGACATCCAGTTTACAAAACTGGCGCTCTACCAACTGAGCCACGGAGGCAACTCTCTACAAAAGTTTGGTTTAATTACTTTTTAAAGCCTTGCCCCCACAATCAAAAAATGACCATTGGCGCAAAATTCCCTAAACTCACAAAAAACGAAGAGGCTAATATTTGTCTTTCTTGCGGGGAGTGTTGTAAGCGTTATTGGATTACTGTACTTCCTGAAGAGGCAAAAAAGATTGCTAGATTTAGGGGGGTTCAAATTAAGGACTTTTTAGAGAATGATTGTATTTTGAACGTAAAGCTTTTTACAAAAACAACTCCTGGAGTGCTAACTTTCCCATCAACTTTTTTACCTAAACCGATTTATGATGTTTTGAAGAAGGAAATGAATATAGTTCCTGAAAGTTTTTTTATTGTCCCGCAAGTTGTTCTTAAAAGAAATGAAAAAACCGTGTTTAATTTTAATGAGAAGAAAACAAAGAAAGAAATTAGAAATGCGTGCTTGTATTTAATGGCGGAGAATGCTTGCGAAATTTATCCTGCAAGACCCGCGCCGTGCAGATTATTTCCATTTATTGCAATGCCTGATTATCGCGAACAGTATCCTTTTTGCGGGCTTTATCAAAGAACCTCAAAAGATTTTTCGATTGAATCAAAAATTTATTATGGGCTTGTTCAACAATATTTTAAGACAGTGGATGAAAAAAGTTTTTCGAGTATTTGGCGTTATCCCCCGACAAATGGTTTTATTTTCCTTGGAGAGAAGCAAATTGGGAAAATCACACTTAGTGAACTTATTCAAATGACTCCAAAAAAATAGCCTCTGAATTTAATCTACTCGGCCAAATAATTATTAATTTTATTCAATAGTGGCGAGCAAGATTAATTTTTTAGCTTCAACGTATTGCCTTTCTTTCGAAGTTATGTTCTTCATAAATTGTTTTTTTAAGTTAATATAATCGTTAAACAGTTGACTTAATGTATTTTTATAAACCGCTATTTCGCCATCGTTTGTAAAAGCTTGAGTTATTTCGTCTGGAGTCAATAGTTCGGGAATTTTATAATCTACTGCGAGACCTAAAGCTATTTCACTGTCGTAGCTATCCCCTTCAATAGCAAATGCATATTCGCTATTAACTTGGATAATTTTTTTTGCAAATAGCGTGAATGCTGCTTCTTTAGGGTAGACATCAATTGCTGGTTTTGAATTATAAATAATATTTTCTTTTGCAATCAGCCACTCGATATCAGCTTTTGTGGAGCTTAAATAACTTTCATCAAGTGTCGTAGCTTGTTGTTGGGTTTGTTCTTCAATAATACTTTGTAAATAAGCATTCATGTCGCTTTGGTTTGCGCTGTAGAACTGTTGAGCATAGTCAAGTTTTTGCTGAGGCCCTGTTGGATCATATTGTACAAAAAGCAAAAGCAAAATTATTACGACGATCGCAATTATTGCAATTATAAACCCTGGTTTTTTTCCTGCAAATTTTATTACATTAAATCCTTTTGCATTATCCAAATTACTTTCACGCAAATGTTTAGAATTTTTCTTAGTTAATTTTTTATCCAAAATATCGCCATCGCTTTTTCAAATAAATATATTAAAGCTCTTCAACTTAGAATCATTAGAAGTGTTTATATTTGTTATTTGGGTTGATTCAAACCTTAAAATGTAACTTCTAATTCCCAATAATTTCAAAAAATACGACTAAAAAGTAACTTTATTAGGGCATGCTTAGGGGATTATTAAAAAGAATCTTGCTGATTATCATGACTGAAATTAAAATTAAGGGACATAGCATTCATCTAATGCCTGCAAAGGACTCGTTTAACCGTCGCGCGCTCCAGTACAAAAACAAGCTTATTTCGTCTCTTGGACGACTTGGAGTATCAAGGGATGATGTTGATTTGGAACTTGGGGGATACTGCGGAAGAGAATCAAAAGCAGTTGCGACTTGGTATTATTGGGGGCACCGAATGCAGTACGAGAGTGCTAGTCAGAAAAAATATGTTGATAATTTAGGTGTTGTTGCGCATGTTATTGAAAAGGAAGTTGATTTAGTTTTATCAGACAAAAAGCCTTTGGATGAATTTATTGCCGAATTTGTCGAGGATGATGATGTTAATGATGAAAGAAAAGATGCTCGCGAATTTTTCGGACTTGACGAAACCCACAAAGACATTAATGAGATTAATAAGCGTTACAAGGAAATGGCAAAGACTCTTCACCCTGATATGCCAACTGGGGATGTTGAAAAATTCAAGAAATTAAATAATGCTCATAAAATTCTAAAACGAGAACTTTCGTAATCAATCAGAAAATTTGCAGTTATTGCATTTTACGCTATTGCGCTTGATTTAAAAAAACAATAACTCTTATCTTTAGAGTGCTTTTTCATGGTTGGACCGCAAAGAAAACAAAGAAAACCCACTATTCCAAGAATCAGTGGGGCGGATTTTAAAACGGTTACTGAGCTTAAAAGTGAGGAAGAGCATAATCAGCGCAGAAATAAAATTCCTCATTACACTCCTAAGAAGAAAGCTATTCTTCTTCCAGGGCCTGTTGCGAGTGACTATAAAAAAAAGGGCGAAAAAGAGGATTAATGAATTAAAATCAAAAACTGAACAAAATATACTAATCACCTAGTCAAAATCAAATTGAACAAATAAATTAATCAACTAGTCAAAATCAAATTGA
>JBAXCL010000106.1:0-3759 GCA_037141515.1 archaeon | reverse complement strand
CACTCAACCTAACCCAAACAATCAAACAAAACCTACAAAACGGTTAGCAAATACTATTTAGCGCCTTTATTTAGGGTTTTGATTTTTAATATTATTATTCGCTTTAGAATTTGTTAATGTTTTTTTATAATTTCATCAACTTTTTTAGAAAAGTCCGTGTTGTTCTTTACTTTTAAAAAAATAATATCTTTTCGTATTTTCATTTTCGAGTCCGAGTCTCGGTCGCCAAACGCGTATGCGATTATTTTGTCTTTTGGCATTACTTCGAGTATTTTTAATGCGCGTAGGACCCCAAAGTGTTTTCCTAGGCCTGCCGGGGCGATTAGTATGTTGTAATTTTCGGCATAAACATCTAAGTCTACAGGGCTTCCGAATTTGTTTGTGCGTAAGAATATTTCTCGTTGTCGTTTTACTATCCTAATAGCATCTTTTTTAGCTGCTTCGAGTATTTTGTCATCTCTTGTTTCTAGTTCGAATGAAATTCTTGCGTCGGAAACCATTTCGCCTATTCTTGCTGGCTTGATTTTGAATCCGGAGTATTTGAGTTCTTGTTTAATGTCTCTTCCAAGGAGCATTTTGTATAATAAAAATTTATCAAGGTCTCCGAAAGTTTCTTTTTTAATTGCGGGGCAGGTGATTATTACTGCGTTACCGTTTTTATAAACAACTTTGTTATTAATCATCTTTAAATCGTGTGCATAAGTTACTTGGTCAAGTCCGTTTGCGGCGAATATTAGTGCTCCTTCAAGGAGTTTGTTTTTTTTAAGTATGTACTCAAATCCTTTTTTTATTCTTAGTTCTACTGCGCCTCTTGCTGTGATGAATACGAGTGTATAGTTGTTTGATTTTAGTTTTTTTAGTGCGGTAATTGATTTTTGAGTTATTTCTGGTGATATTCCTGGTGTCCAAGTGGATACTGGGGTTAGTACTCCATCAATGTCAATAAACGCAATTTTTAGAGGTTCTTTATTCATAGTACAATATTTTAGGATTGAAAAGGGTTTAAAATTGCTTTTAGTAAGAGTTATTTTGGTGATTATTGGTGGAAGCAGTAAAAGCAAAAGAAGTTTTGGCCGGAAAAGAAAATGAAAAATTAAATGTTGTGGAAAAAGTTTTAGAAGTTGTGTCGCCAAAGTTATTATCTTTTAGTGATTGGAAGGGCGTAGATATTAGAGTTGGTCTTATTGAGTTAGTTGAAGAGATTCCAAATAAAGATAAATTGTATAAATTAAGCGTTGATTTTGGGGTAGAGAAGCGTACTGTTATTTCTGGAATAAAACCTTTTTATGCTAAGAGTGATTTGGAAGGAAAAAAATCCCCTTTCGTTTTTAACTTAGCCCCTGCAAAAATTGCGGGTTTTATTAGTTCGGCAATGATTCTTGGTGCGCAAACTCCAGACGGAAAGTACAAAGTATTTTTTGTAGACTCTGATGTGTTACTAGGAACAAGAATTGAGTAAAAGTATTTACTTCGAATAAAAATTTTTGCAGATTTGAATTTTAAGGTAAGTAGAATAAGTTTAAGCTTCCCCATCCAAAGAAAATCATTATTATCAATAGTGCTAGTATTATCCCGATTTTGAATAATTTTGTTTGTTTGTAGCTTTTGTGGTTTAGTGCGTATGATTCAAGGGCTAAGTACATTCCTGCTGCTAGTATTGCTAGGCCAAAAAAAATATAGTTGCTTGGTAGTATTGGTTCTGCGCATGTTTTGATTGAGTTTGTAATGTGGCAGTTTACGGGCCAAAGTGTGGCAATAATGTATGATATTCCAAAGAGTGACATAAATGCTCCAAGGAATTTCCAATAAACATTAATTTCTATTTCCCCCATTGGGATGTATGCGCTTTCCGGAGTATCTTTAAGTATTTCTTTAGTTAGTGGGACTTCTTTTAGTTTTGAAGCTTCTCTTAGGGGTAATTCTAGCGGGAAAGCAAAAACGTTTTGGCATCTTTTGCATTTGAACATAGATAAGTCGCTTATTTCTGTTGCCTTATCTTCTCTAAAAAGTACAAACTTTTTACTTGCGCAGATTGGGCAGAACTGAACGTATTTATTCTCTTTTGCCATGCTAAGTTAATGTTTCTTTCCTTTTTAAACTTTTTCAGGGCTTCTCTTTGATTAATTATTTTTGTAAATTATTATTCTTGTGCAGGTAATAGTTTTGCTTAATTAATGGGGTTGTTTGATTAATGGTTTTGTGCAATTATTTATTTTATGCAAGGAATGCAACTAGTGCGGGGAATGCAATTATTACGCCTATCATCGCGCCGATGTTTGTTAGCGCAGCTACGATTAGTATGTGAGTTACTTTGTTTCTGTAAAATCCGCCGAGGCTTGATACTTCTGGGAGTTTTTCAAAGTCCATTACTCTTGGCGGGTTGAATCTCGCTTCTACTAATCCGCTTATCCATCCTGCGGCAAGTGCTGGGTGGAGTGTTGTTATTGGTGCTGATATGAATGCTGATGCGATTGTTAGCGGGTGTGCGCGTGCTAGTAGTGCGCCTATTGCGGCAAATCCGCCTGTTAGTAGTATCCAGTACCAGAGTAAATTTAGCGTTGTTAAAATTCCTTTAGCGTAGAAAGCATAGCCTAACAAAACAATAAATAGTATTGGTATTGCTATTCCAAGTATTTTTAATTTACTCATTTTTTTCTTTACTGAGCTTAGTTCTTGTAGGTTTGCTGTTTTCTTTTTATTTAAGTGTTCAATTATTCCTTCTATGTGTCCAGCTCCAACAACCGCAACTATTTTTTTTCCAGGGCTGTGTTTAATCATTTCTGCTATGAATATGTCTCTTTCGTCAACCAAAACTTTTTTTATTGAGGGGAATTGTTTTCCAAGTTCTTTCATTAGGTTGTTTAGCAAATCTTCTTTTTTTAGTTCTTCAATTTTTTCAATTGTTACTTTTTCGCCTACCCCGAAGAATCCTGCGATTAGCGAGCCGCCGAGTTTTACTTTTTCAATTATTCCCATTGCTGCAAATGCTCTTTTTAGGGTTACGCGTACGTCTCTATCAAGGAGTTGAATTGGGACTTTATTTTTTTCGGCTTTTTTTAGTGCTGCTAGCATTTCGGCGCCGGGTTTTACTCCAACATTTTCGCCTAATTGGCGTTGCATATTTGATAGTAATATATTTAGTAAAAATAATTCTGTTTTCCCTGATTGGATTATTTCAACAATGTTTGTTTCTTGCCACTTTTGTCCTGAAAGTAGTTGTGCGAGTCTGTCTTTGTCAAGTTCTACTCCTATTACGTCTGGTAACTCGCCATCAATAGTTTCATCAACGAGTTTAATTGATTCTTTTGATATGTGTGCGGTGCCTACGAGTATTATTTCTTTTTCCCCGAGTTTGATTCTTTTAATCATGAATAAATCAACAGATGAATAGTTTTTAATGATTCGGTTTTGGTGTGTAACTAGCCGAAATTTAATTCAATAAATAAAAATCAAGTGTTTTTGGTTTATTTGATTTTCTTGTTCAGCCGCTTGAGTTCATTATGAATACTGCGCCAATTATAATGAATACTAACCAAAGAAGCGGTTTGACGAACGCAAAATCGTTTGGTATTGGGAGTATGGTTGATAGTACCATTCCAATCCCTATGCCTATGAAGAATAATCCTGTTTGAACTTTTGCCATTAACATATCAACTCAATACCTTACTTATCTATGTTTGTGTATAAAAACTTTCTTCTTGACTTGGCGGTGTAGAAATCCTCTTAGATTTCTATGAAAAGCCTTATTTTTATGTTTCT
>JBAXCL010000105.1:0-3766 GCA_037141515.1 archaeon | reverse complement strand
ATCCTTTTTCATTAAGCCAAGCTGAAGCTCGGCGAACAGAATCAATTGGAATACCAGAAGAAATTGAAACATCCTCAAAAGAAATGCTTTTTTCTAATAACACAAGCAAGACACGGCGCTCAATATCACTCAATTCCTTTACACTATTAATTAAATCAGGCATTACAAAGTAAGAGTAATTCGTTATTTTAAAGGTTACTGGGAGCAAAGTAAAAAACTAAAATTTGGGCAAAAATGATAAAAAATACCCAAAAATACAACAATATATTTAAGCATTAGCTAAATTTAAGTAGTTAGTTTAATGCGGATAAGTGGATGGTATGGTAGAAGTTCAAAAATCGGTAGACAAATGGTTCGCTAAAATACAAGCCGATATTGGCAAAAAAATAGGTGCTTTTGTGGCATTCTTATTATTCTTACTAGCAATAGGAATATTCATTGGAATAAATGCAGCACAACACTTCCCAAGACAAGCAATGCTTGCAGTAATAATACCTGCTGTTGCAGGAGTAATTGCATACTATAACAGGACATTTGCAGTCGTACTATTTGTGATAATGCTGATATTCATATTCATCTAACAAAACATTACAACAATTGACGAAAAATACGCAACTCTTTTTAACTAAACAAAACGCGCATTCATAATGAAAGGCTTTTTGAGTTTCTCATTAGTGCTTGCAATTATTGTCTGCTTGCTTTGGATTAGTATTGCCAATTCACAAAATTCTTTTACTTTAGAACAAACAAAAAACGAACTTCTTAAAGCAGAAATTGCGAATAAAGAAAGAACACTACTTGAAAATGGATTTGATAAAATTGTAAGAATAAAACTTACTGAACAAGTGATGAAAAGAAATTTTAATGTTATAAATGCCCAAAATGAAATTAATCAAAAACTCGCAAATTATCTGAAACAAAAAGCATATGCAAGCACAATATTTTATGAAAAAATTGGAGAAACAACTACTGATTTTCTTAATCAAAATTCAAGCGTACAAATACTACAAGGCGAAGGAATAATTTACGCCGAATACTCATTTACTTCAAGTTTTCTGAAAAATACGACGGTTGGTAAAAAACTTGGAAACAAAATAATTACTTACTTTGAAGTCCCAATTGGATACACTTACAAAGGAATTTGGCCAACGCCGTAAAATTCCACTTGGAAATGATACTATGAACAGCATCGACGCAATAATTTCATTATGCGCATTAACTACTGCATTCGCATTACTCCTGGGCACGGTTAATCAAATACAAAAAGATTCAACTGAAGCGCATTTTTCAATTAATGCAAAAATATCCGCACTAAACTGCGCAGGAATAATTGATTCAATTATATCAAATAGCGCAAATTCTTATTCTGATGAAATTGGTTGCATACCAGAAGGAAAAATTGTTAAAGCAACTATAAATTCAAAAACAAAAACTGCAAGCATTTTGGGAAAAGCTAGAAAAAATCCTTTATTTGAAATAGAAGTTAAAAAACACTATATTGAATAACGTTATTTGTTGGACACTTTTGGCGATAATATGATATTTTCACTTGATGCCGCAATAAGTTTTGTAATAATGCTAATGTGCACATTAGTATTCGCTAGCGTACTGGCTGGAAACATAACCCAAAGCAAAGAAAATATTGAAAGTTTTGAATTAGAAGAAAAAGCACTTATGATAGCTGATTCACTCGTAAAAAATTATGACCAAAACAACACCACACTAGGAGCATGCATTATTGATGCTGATAAAAAAAGAGTCCTTACAAACCAAATAAGCCTGGCAAACTTACTACTTGCAAAAAAGCTGATTTTTGAAGGAATATTTGTTGAGAGCATAACTGTAAAAACAAAAAACCTAAACAAAACCATAAAACTTGAAAACTCAAATTTTGAAACTTGTATTAGCGCAAAAAGATTTGCACTAATTGACGGAGAAAGCGCAACTGTGGAAGTGAAAACATGCAGGACGAATTGAATTTAACCAAAAACAAAAATGGAAAAGGATTTGTACTCTCGCTTGATGCAATAATATCATTTCTTATCCTCACACTACTCATAACAACTATTCCTCAAAACCCCCCACAATCAAACAAAGAACTAGCCGCACTCCAACAGGAAAACGATTTACTCAGAGTGTGGAGCGCAAAAACTACAAACGCGTGGGAAATGGCGAGCGATTTAAACGAGATGCTAGGAAATCGCGCAGAGTTATGGATAAATGAAAAACAAATTACATTTTCGATAAAAACAAATAATGCAATCGCAACAGAAGGAATTATTATAAACGAAGAACTTGAAGAAGATAAAGTAAAAATTGTTGTTTATTACGAGTGAATTAATAACAAAACAAATGCATTTGGGCACTACTAAAAACAAAAAATATATAATCCGCCAAAACTACTCAACAATATTTACAACTACTTGGACAGTATTTTGTATTTTAGAAATAACTATTTTGAACTTACTACTAAATGACTCTCGCACAATAAATTGCGGTGAATTAGTTACCGAAACAAACTGCTTTCCTTGGGATTCAAAAATAACTTTTTCGCCTTGCGAAAAAACAGTAATCTCCTTAATAGGATAATAAACAAATTCCCACTTTGAACCATCACCCACAAAAGCAAAGAGCGAAGATTTTTCTTCAACCTCGGAAGCAATCCTTTTAGCAAGCAAAACATCCTCAGCACCCATAAACTGTTCGGAAGAAGAAACAATAACTGGAAAAATGATCCCGAACACTGCAAAAAATGCAGCTAGAATAAGCAAATACTCCAAAGAAGATTGCCCAGCACAAAATGCTGAAGAAAATTTAGAATTATGTTTGAACACATTACTTTTAGGAATTATAAAAAAACAAAAAAACACCATAATCACTTAATATCGTCAATTTTTGCCAAAACTTTTTTCGAAGTCTCCTCAAGCTTCTTTGAACCATCAGCACTAGTAGCCTGAAGCTGAGAAACAAGAACTAACACAACCGCAACAACCGCCGCAAGAACAATTATTAGCTCCACCGAAATCTGCGCCCTTTCTTCACTAAAAAAATTACACCCCATGAAAATCCCAAATAAAGTGCTAATTTGGACAGAATAAAAAGCTTCTGCAAAGTTCGACAATTAGCGAAGCGATAAGGCAGTGCAAATCGGCGTCGTAGATTAATTAGCGTAATCTTATTTTTATTGGCATTTTCGTTGGGCCTGTAGAATAAATGTTTTCTAAGTTATTTTCGTAATATTCTTGAATTAGACCGAAATATTGTGGCAAAGTATTTTTAGAAAGCCTTCAGTTGTTTGTGATTGGAAATTTCTGCTTGCCACGTCTTTGCCGAATTTTTGTTTTACCATTGAAAATGCTGATTCAACGTTTGACTTTCGATGATAAGGTTCATAAGGATTCCACTGATTATTACAAAGGAATTAGATTTACGACCATGCGATTATTTTGGTTTCGATATTGACATATCTGAAGGAAAAAGAATACCAAAAATAAAGGCAATACGAAATGACTAAACTTAATTATATTTATAATTTAATTTTACAATATTTAGATACACAAGATAAAGAATTAAGCACTAATGAAATAGCTACTGCAACTAAAGTAGTTTGGATAACTACCCACCAAAGTCTTCAAAAACTTCATTCACTAAAACGCATAAAAAGAAGAAAAGCAGGCACAACAAAATATTGGAAAATAGTCAGTCCCAACCTGCTGTGTTGCATAATTACCGTTTGGTAATTATGACGTATGCTGTTTTGCCTAAG
>JBAXCL010000104.1:0-3855 GCA_037141515.1 archaeon | reverse complement strand
AGAAACGATGGATACTCAGCACCCTTCTCTTGTAACCTTCAAAATAACCAGAAAGCATAGAAAAGATTTCATTAGTTGAAAGCCGTTTAGCTACTAGGTTACAGTTTTTTAGTTTCTCTTGGCACAAAGTAGCGCGAATACTCAATTGATTTAAAGCATCAATTCTTTTTTTCTCATTCGTTGGCAACACGATGTAGAATAATCTATTTTTGACAGCGTGCTCAGCAATATACTGGCGAACAAACAAAGCAAACTCATCAAATTGAACTTTA
This sequence comes from archaeon, assembly GCA_037141515.1. Lineage (GTDB taxonomy): Archaea > Iainarchaeota > Iainarchaeia > Iainarchaeales > JAAZKV01 > JAAZKV01. The sequence goes on along the minus strand of JBAXCL010000104.1, from coordinate 3,583 downwards.
ATTTTCTCGTTTTTAATTTTCTTTACTCTTTGCTCAAGTTTGGAAAGATATTCATCAATTGATAGATTTACTGTTCTCATTACTACTTGTATTGGGAAGTCTAAGGAGTTGAGAAAATCTTTGTATGCAGAAATAATTGCTTCTTGGTGTCGAGGAGAAAGAATATGGAAATTAATTGGTTGAACTTGAAGCATCGCCTTAATCGAACCATTATTCAAAAATATAGCATCATCATCAATTGACTTAATTTCAATAAACTTATTCATCTCTTTATGCAAATGCCCAAACTGACGAGGCTTCAAAGCAAACATTGCAAAATTCATTCCGTGTTCCTTAAGGTTAAAGAAAGCAAGCCCGCCGCCAACCCCCAAAAGTAATAACCCAAGAGTAGCACTAATTTCAATCGGCAAAGGAGACTTAAAAATAATTAACGCCGCTAACCCAGCACAAATTCCAATAGAACCTGCTTGCCAAAAAGACAAATTAAAGAATATCTTTTCTTCATACTTTAAATTTTTTGGAATTTCATAACTCATTCAAATCACCTACAATCAATCAGCAACCTTTCCAACTGGCTTTATTGCGCCTGCTAGTGCTCCAACTTGTCCAGTAAGTGCACCGATAGCCATGCCAATGAAAGGAACACTGTCATTGACAGCGTTTGCAGATTTCATTATTGAGTGAATAATCATGAAGCCATTTACGAAAGCGATTACCCTGAAGCCAAGCGCAGGCGCAAGTATCGCTCCAGCTTCTCCTGCAAGAGCAACCATTACTTGACCAGCCGCAATAAGAACAATCACATCAACTAATTGCATTGCGAGCATCATTCCAAGAAACTCAAAAATTCAAGTTTTATTGTAACTTACCGCACAAGCCCGCTATAGAACAGCAGATTAAGAAAGTTGAAAAGGAAAAGTTGAAGGAATTTGCGGTTTATCGTTAACATCAGTGTTTATAGTTTATTAACTCAAAATGCCTTATTGTGGTATTATGGGTTAGATAAGTATATAAACTTGTTTGTATAATATAGTTAATTGGCTAGAAGTACGTTTTGGTGATATTTTGGATAAAACAACTATGAGACTTGGTTTAGGTTCTATTGAATCAAAAGTTCTATCTAATTTTTCAGCAGAAGGAAAAAGTATTTTCACAATAGCTGAGCTTTCAGAAAAAATTCACTCAAAAACTAAAGCAAGAAAAATGGCAAGTTCATTAGCAAAGAAAAAATGGTTAGAAAGATTAAGCAAAGGCACCTACCTCATACTAGAGCTTGGTGCTGGCAGTGAACCTAAATGGGTTGAAGATGCATATTATATTGCATCAAAACTCGCAAACCCTTACTACATTGGTTATTACTCAATGCTAAATCATTATGGCTGGACTGAGCAAGTCCCTAGCACAGTAACACTAATTACAACAAAAGTTTTACGGTCAAAAAATATTCTTGGAACAAAATACGACTTTATTACATTGTCTAAGAAAAAGTTTTTTGGATTTAATGAAACCAATATTCGCGGGCACAAAATAATGATTTCCGGCCCAGAAAAAACAATTGTAGATGCACTAGATCATCCAGAATACTGCGGAGGAATTAATGAAGTAGCAAAAGCATTCTATAATGCTAAAATAGATTGGAACAAAGTAATTGCTTATGCAATCCGCATGAAAAATGGAGCAATTTTCAAAAGAATGGGTTACTTAGCAGAAAAAACAGAAGCTCCAATACCAAATGATATTATAAAAATAATGAAAAGGCACATAACAAAAGGCTACTCTCCACTCTATCCCGGAATAAAATCAAAAACAACTACTTACAATTCAACATGGAACATAGCTATTAACACAAATATTTCAAAAGAAGGTGCGCATGAATGATAACTCAACAAGAACTAAAACGCTTGGCAGCAACTAAAGGCGTAGACTTAAACACAATGGAGAAAGACTATGCTCTAACGTGGACACTAAAAGCAATTAGTACCAACAAAATTTTAGCAACTTCTTTACTTTTTAAAGGTGGAACTTGTCTAAGTAAAATATACGCAGCGAATTATCGACTTTCAGAAGACCTAGATTTCACCAAAGCCAAGGGAATAAACCTAACTCTTGATCAAATAGTTGCTGAATTAGAAAAAGCCTTTGAGCAAATAAAGAACGAAGGTGGCCCGCAACTAAAAGTCAAAGAAGAACATGATAATCAAGGATACATCCAACTCAAAATACAATATACTGCAATATTTAATCAAGCAGGCACTCTAAAACTAGATATTTCATTGAGCGAACATTACATTTATTCAGCAATGAAAAAACCACTAAAAGAAATATTATATAGCGACGTACAAGCTTTTCCAGTACAATGTTATCACATTTTAGAAATTACTGTGGAAAAAATGCGCGCGCTTTTTCAAAGAAAAAGATGCCGTGACTATTATGACTTATGGAAACTCACTACATCATCAGAACTAAAAAAACAATTATTGTTAGACACGGGTGACTTGCGAAAAGTTTTATATGAAAAATGCGAACTAAACAATATTTCTTATAAACCAGAACTCATGTTTAATCCTCAATTACTCGAAGAAACACAAGAATATTGGGAAGACTCACTAAAACGTTTAGTAAAGGAACTCCCAAAATTTAAAGAGGTCATACAAGAATTACAAGAAACATTCTTTTATGAAAATGAACTATCACAATTCGTAAACGACCAAAATATGGATCACTTAGACGATATTAACCGTGGTGACGAAACAGAATTACTGTTAAGAAGAGCTGTAGAACTTATCATAGAAAACACCACTTCAAAGAAAAAGAAAATAGTTCTCGATGCGCTCGGACAGTTAAGTGTAATCTATGCTTATAAAAAATATGCCCCGCGCATACCAAGAAAATGGGTTGTTGAAATAGCAAGACTTGAAGCCAACGAAAAAGACGACGAAATCAAATCCGCAGCAAAAACTGTGTTAGACACATTAACAAAATCAGGAAAAATATACTAAAAAATAATTTATGGCAAAGTTATGTGACAAATTTAAGTTATTTATAAACACAAGTCACATATCGATATAATCATGCGGATTCTTCACGTTTCTAAGCTGTTTTAATCGCTCATCCACAAAATACATCTTGTTCTTGATTTTAACTATTGGCAACATTCTCGGATAATCCATTTAATTCGCCTCCAAAGGAACTAATTCTCTAATCTTATCTTTTACTTCAGATCTTGTCAGTGTTTGGTGGTACTTTGCATAATCTTGTTTTAGGTATTTATCGGTGACAACATACCACCATTCAGCATAAACAGGCTTCTGGCTTGCATTATTTTTGGTGGTTTTTACTTCTAAATCACTAATGTTTCTTATTTGAGTCCCTGTTTCAACCTCAAATGCAAAATGCTTAACGACTCCATCTTTAACTATGGGGAAAACAATATCAGGATCAACACTTGCACCAGTAATAACGTCTTTTGAATACTTTTTTGCCTTGCCGTTGTTCAAAAAATGAGTTCTTCAGGTCATTTAAAATAATATTTGGTTTTCTTATTATTCTATGGGGCGAGTTGTTCTTTTGCATGGTTGGGATT
>JBAXCL010000103.1:0-3871 GCA_037141515.1 archaeon | reverse complement strand
GATAGAGGGGCAACCCTCTATTTAGCCCTATTTATATATCATTTCTACAGAGCCGTGGCGCCCAATGTCTCAATGACTTTCCTTTTCTGTCCTTCAAAAGCATTAAATACCTAAAAAGTATTATTTAGTTAATCTAAGAATGCTAAAATTATTGATTAAATCGGCATTCTTAGGCGGAAAATCGCCAACAGCAGTTCATCGAAAGTAGGTTTTGTGATTAAATGCTTAATGAACAAATTATGACTGATACAGTGCTTAGACTTCTTGATGCAGGTATTGACGACGCAACAATCATTTCTACTCTTGTTGATGCAGGAGTATCAAATGAAGAAGCACTCGTAGTAATAAAAAAAGTTAAAGATAAATCAGCTTCTCCACAAAGCCCCGCTCCTGAACAGCAAGCTCTTTCTTCAGATGTTAAGCTTCTCAAAACTCAGCTTGAAACTCAGGCAGAGCAACATGATTTGCACGAAACTACTACTTCAAATATTTTGGACGACCACGAAGATAGAATTTCAAATATTAGCGATCAGATTCAAGAAGTTAAATCTACTGTTGAAAAAACAGCAGTAGTTGATCCAGGCGTTTCTTATAGATTGGGCGAGATTGAAACAAAATTATCCGAAGTTAATGCAAAAACAACTGCAGTGCTTGATTTATTACAAAAAATTCTTGATAATAACCGAAAGATTCTAACTGATTTGGAAGCCGTAAAATAATTCGCACCATTCAATAATTCAAAATAAATAAGTTTCATTTTCTAAATTACTAATTTTGTATTTAAAGAAATAATTTATCCTCGCCAAACAAATTTTTTATTTATTTAAACAATTCATCAATTTCTTTGAAAAAGTTGCTTGCCATTTGCTGGCTTTTGTGCACCCAGCCTTTAACATTTACTTCAGTGTTATTTTGAGGCATTAGATTATCTGCGAGTGTTTTTGCTGCGCCTTTTGGATAAGTTTCCATAAACTTTTTTTCTGGATAGAATCCTTCAGTTTTTTTTACATCCGCACTTATTTTTTTATACTCTTTTTTTGTACGCTGGTAAAAAAGTGAAACAAATCCAATAAAAATAAATACCAGCCCAAGCCAGTCAAGTCCTGCACTCCACAAAATAAATGCCACAATTATTCCTGCAATAAATCCGTAATAACTCATAAAATCACTCTAAATACTATTAAATAATTTTTCCGCTTGGCGATAATTTAATCAAGCAACAGATTTGGAGTTGATTAAAATCATTCCATTCAGGGCATGCCGCCGCCCATTCCCCCAAGTAGTCCTGCGTAGGGATCTTGTGGAGCTTCTTCTTTTCCAAGTCCAAGCAAGTATGCAACTATCAGCAAGGCAAATACTGCAACTATCCAATATTCTTTCATCCCTATTCCGTTTACAAAGTAGAGCACAAATACTGATAATACAAATAGTATCGATGCCTTAAAATCGCGTGCTGCAAGTATTAAGATGCATGTTGCGCCAAGAACAATCCATAGTTCGCCTAGTTGTACAGCAAACCCCAAAAGGGCAACTGATATAACAAAAGTAAGTAAGTCCATTTCATCGCCTAAATAAAATAATTAAATTTACTTTGATTTGGGAACCCTCTCAAGCAACTCTTTTCCAAATACTGACCACAAAAATAATAATAGTGGAACCCAAATCAGTTCAGGAAAGTTATAGAATAGAATAAATGATATTACTATTGCGAGAAGTAATCCTAGTCCTGGGCCAATTTGTTTTTTTGCCCAAGCGTAAATCCATATGAAGTATATTATAAATAGTATTAGCGCAATTGTTAGAAAGAGATCCTCCCCTGTTAGCGCTCCGATAAAATCTATTGCCATAATTTACACCATCATCTTCTCTTTTGTCTAACTTTTGATTCTGCCTCTTTTCGCTCACTTGACTTATTCCCTACTTAATTAAATATTAACTGCTTTTTCACCTATTAAATCTTTCCAGTGCATCGCAACAACAGTTAGCATGGCAACAACCACATTTAGCATGGTGGCAGCAGCATTTAGCGTGGTTTTGGTTTTACCAAAGTCATTACTGTCTGTGAGCCCCACACTATTACTCCAAATATCCCTAGTGATGCTAGTGTTATTGCCATCCATCCTGATGCCCCTATCCACCACCATTTTATTACTAAAAAGTAAATCAATATTCCTGATACTATTATTGTTAGTACTCCGTTTCCTAAAAATCCGCGCACTGTCATAAATATTGAGAACACAAGTAGTATTCTTACAATTATATCTAACGGAGGAAATACAGCCATTAGTACTGGAAGTAAGATTACTGCCCCGATTAGTAAAAAAATTATTACAATTAAAAAATTTCCGCGCGAATTCATTTAACCACCGTTAGAAGCCAGCCCTTCTTTGCATTTGCATCATGTGTTTTTGTCTTTCTTTCATTTCCATACCAGTCATATGCTCTGCTTCTTCTCCGCCGCCACCGTGGGCTTGTTCCCCAGCCATTATTTGCGGGCCAACAATAAAGAAGTCCATTAATAACTGTACTCCTCCAAAGAGTGCAAGCATGTAAAGAATGTATATTCCGCCGAATATATAGAAGTAATCAAAGATAATAAACCAAGACATTACTGCTATTATGAGTATTGATAAAGCGCCTTTTCCAAGGTGTTGCACTACATAGGAAATTACAGTCATTAAGACAAATATTTTTAGCACCATCGTCATGTCGTCAAATAGACCATCTAGGAAAAGAACGTAAGGCATTAGTTGAAAGCTTGCCCCAGTTAATAAACTCAAAATCATAAAGACCATTTTAATTTGGGTTTTTCTTCTATAAAAGGATATTGTGGAACTTACGCCTGTGGAACTTACTCCTAACAAGCACCCTGCAATTTAGATGATTGCTTAAAGCTTTTTACTGAAATACTTCAAAAACGCCAGCTCGCATTATTATTTTTGCAGCATTATTATTACGCAAAAGTGTTCACATTAATGAACAAAGTATTTTAAACATAGCCAAACATTAGATAAATCGAAATCTATGTTTTCGACTGATTATTTTAGGCATGACAAACTACTTGTTATGGGGCTTGTGGCTAACCAAAATACTTCTCTTCGTGCGCTTGCAAAAAAAGCTAATCTCGCCCCAAGTTCTGCCCACAAAATACTTTCCAATTTGAAAAAAAACAAAATGATTTGCAAAAAACGAACAAAAAATAAGGTGTTTTTTTCTATCAACTATGACTCTCCGCTGGCAAGAGAAGCAATTCGTGCGAGTATGATTGCGCAAATTTTACAATCCAAAGGATTTAGAAAACTTTTAAGTCTTAAGCCAAATAGGGCGTATTTGTTTGGCAGTGCCAGTACTGGGCGAGTAACCCCAACAAGCGACATTGATATTGCCGCGTTTTTTGTTTTGCAACCAGGCAAGGAATTAATTAACTTTACTCGCAACAAGTTATCAGAAGAATTAGATCGTGAAATTGATTTATTCATTTTAGATGAAAAATCATCTTCGTCAAAAGACGAAAAAACAGAAACACTTAAAACCATTGAGAACTCGATTCTCCTTTATGGAAAAAAATAACGAACTTGATAAATGCTTCAAAATAGGTTTACTCAAATCAGCATCTCCAAGTACAATGTCATCAAAAAAAAGTGTTGTTCAAGCGGATTTTTTCATTGAAGAAGCTTAGGATTTAATTGATGTTAATAAAAAAGAGATGGCAACTTTAGCGCTTTACAATGCCGCTTTTCATGCGGCGCGTGCAATTCTTTTTCTTGATGGACTGAACTACTCGGGGTTAAAACCCCGAGGGCCTTTGAAATACTAGCTGGTTGTTATTTCACGTGCACGGGAGCAAATTGCGAAATTCATCTGCACTCTA
>JBAXCL010000102.1:0-3966 GCA_037141515.1 archaeon | reverse complement strand
AACTTAATTTTTAATACTTAATTTTTAATACTTAATTTTTAATACTTAATCCAAAAAAAATCAAACCTGTAGATTAACTAAACTATCAAGCGAAATTGATTTCTCCCTTGCTTCTTTTAAAGAAATCATAAAATTCTTCCCAGCATTATGGAAATGCTCCGCTCGCACAAAAAGCCAACCTTCCCTTGGAATCTTCCACCCAATAAAAAATTCCGCACCCGCAGTCTTTGCCCAATTAATTTCATCAGACATTGTAACTACTGGAATTGCTAAATGCGCACCCTTCCAAGCCTTACACTCAATTGCGATAACACGCCCTGATTTAAGAGCAACAACATCAGGAGACGGGAGAGGACTAACACCAGAACCAGCAACACGAAGAACCGCAAAACCTAAATCAAAAAGAGTTTTAATTAACTCACGCTCAGCATTAGCACCTTTATTGTAATGAGCCATGAATAAAAAAGAACAAACGAGTATAAAAGAGGAAGTATTTTTTATTACTTTTTAGGTTTTCCCCCAAAGCAATTGCCAAACTGCATCACGCTCTTCGCGCTTTGTGGAAGGATTAATCAACAACAAATCAAGCGCTTCAGCTGCCCTACGATCTTCCCATTCCAAAGAATTTTTCAAAAAAGAAACATAATTTCCAATACCTTCCCCATTTTTAGTTGCCAAAGTCCAATGCTTTTTAATAAGTGAAACCATTGTTCCAAGTTCCCTTGCAGTAGGCTTGATTCCATTTGCATTATCATGAAAAACACTTTGTGTAATACTTGAAACAATATTCATACCATTAGCCTGCTTTGAAGAAATACTAAACCCAACTTTTTTTCCCTTAATGCCATTTAAGTCATTAGAAACTGGTTCAAACAGGGGAGTCTTTACTCTTGCCCACTCACCCCAATTTTCAACACCCTTTCTTTTCAATAACTTTCTCCGAGAACTAACTAACTTTTCTCTTTTAACAACATTTACTACAACCGCACTTAAAACACCTAGGCCAAGCGCAACATTAGCCCCCCGCTTAATAAAATCTCTGCGACTATGAAATTGCGTACCCTTGCCAGCAGGCAAATTATTTTTAATGCCAAGAACCGCACGCGCCTTTTTTGGATCAATAGCAACTGAAAATAATGTGCGCACTTTACTGCGACCAGTTATATTTTTAAACGGCCAAAACCCCATGCAAATCACTAATAGGATATTCGCGGGCGAATATAAATCTTTTTAGAAGGAAAAACCACTGCATTTCAATAATTATTGGTTAACTCGTTAAAATTTCCTAATCTTCTCCACAGTACGAGAATCAACAAATTTATCCTGAGTAACTTTAACCCGCAAATTATAAAGAAAACGTTTAACTTTTCGCCCCAAAGGATTCCTACTACCATCCCCTGAATTTCTTTCACCCTCGAACATAAATTTTGACATAAAAACACCTCATAAACAATACAAAGTAAGAACAAAAGAAGGATAAAAACATTTACGATTAGTAAAGCAAACCGCCCAAAAATAAGTCCTTTCAAACAACACAAAAAGATGAATTTTACAATAAAAAGTATAAATCTGGCAAAACAAGCTAAATTTATGTACTAATACTTGACAAAAAATCACTCATAAACAGGTTTAAATGCCCTTGCAGCCAAGAAATTTGTTGTAAAATGACCTTTTATTGGTTAGAAGCCCCAAAAGGGGTATTTATAGGTTAATGTGTTTCCGATGGAAACGATATTAAAAGCGAAAATCTTTACTGGAAAAAAAGAATTTGACGCGGAATTTGATAAAATAAATGATTTATTAATAATCAAAACCACCCAAATACCAGATAAAGGAAAAGCCAACAAGGAAATTGTTAAAAAACTCCAAAAGGAGTTTAAGGCTCGCGTAGTTATAGTTTCCGGATTAAAAAGCAGGGAAAAATTAGTTAAAATAGAACTGCCAAAAGAGCAGATACTGCAAATACTAGGAAACACGACAAACCTAATTCTAAACCAAAAGAAGGATTGAAAAACGCGGAAATTAATGCAAATTTTATTGCTTAAAAAACGCGCGCCAACGCAAAAAAAATTTGTTAAAGCGAAAATTTACAAAAATTATGGAGAAGATTAATTATGGCAAAGACATACTTAAGCGCAGTAAAATACGAAGTACTCGCTACTTATGAAGTACAAGGAGTTGTAGAAAAGCCGGACATTGTTGGGGCAATATTTGGACAGTGTGAAGGACTCTTAGGCGAAGACATGGACCTAAAAGAACTACAACAAAGCGGCAAAATAGGAAGAATTGAAATTACAGTAAAAAAAGGAAAAGGAACAACAATGGGAGAAATAATTATCCCAAGTTCCCTTGACCAAGTAAAAACTTCAATACTAGCTGCAACAATAGAGACAGTAGAAAAGGTCGGACCATTTGAGGCAAAAGTAAAAGTCACAAAAATTGGGGACACGAGAAAAGAAAAAAGAGAAAATATTACAGACCGCGCAAAAGAACTTTTAAAAACAATGCAAAAATTCGAAGGAGTAGAAAGCCAGGAACTCGCAAACACAATCAAAACAGAAATAAGAACCGAAAAAATCGGGACTTACAACGGACTACAAGCAGGGCCCGAAGTTGTTAACTCCCCAGAAATAATTGTTGTTGAAGGACGCGCAGATGTTTTGAAACTACTAAGCTACGGAATAAATAACGCAGTAGCAATGAACGGAGGAAATATTGACACCCCCCTAATCGCACTATGCAAACAAAAAGTTGTCACAGTTTTAATCGACGGGGACAGAGGCGGAGAACTAAATGTGAAAAAACTTGCATCACTAACAAAAGTTGATTTTGTTGCAAAAGCGCCAGACGGAAAAGAAGTTGAAGAACTAGCGCAAAAAGAAATACTGCAATCACTAAAAAGAAAAGTTCCATACGCAGAAGCATTCAGTGGAAATAGTGCACAAGCTTTCGAAGAAAGAGCCCCAATGAGAGATAATTTTCGACCAAGCTTTGAAAGAGAAGACAGACAATTTGGCAGAAGCGGATTTGGGGGAAGAGATCGACCACCACACCAAATGGAAAGAAGAGGAGGATTCACACCACGCCACGAAAGAGGAAACTTTGGTGAACGCGGAAATTTTCCACAAAGAGACCACGGACACGGATTCTCGCCAAGACCACAAGGAAGAGAAGATTTTAGGCCAAGATTTAACAGTGGCTACAATAATAACCGCGGAAACGGGCACTCAACAGGATACGCTAACGCACCAGCATACGCGCCAGCAACAACAGAAGCAGTTCCTGAAGAATTCGCAAAACTCCAAAAAGAGTTCGACAAATTAAAAGGAAAATCAAAAGCAAGAATCCTTGACGAAAAGAAAAAGAAAATAAAAGAAGTCGAAGTAAAGGACCTCTTAGAGACACTACAAACAACAAAAAAGAAACCATCAATAATAATGTTCGATGGAATTATCACGAATAGATTAGTTGAAGCTGCAGAAGCTAAAGGAATAACAACAATCATCGGAGTAAAGAGAGGAAACACTAACTCACAAAAAGTAAAACTCTACACAATGTAAACAAATAATAATTTTGTTGGCGAGCGAAAAGCTCGCCGACTACTATTTTTTTAAAAAGAACTAGAAATATAATCAATTAATTATTTTCTAAATACTAAACGCTTTTTGCTGCAAAATTATAGTTTAATCTTACATTAAGGAAAAAAATAAAAACAAGTGAAGGAAAACCCTTCACTTCAAACTAATTTAAAACTTATTTTTTTCTAAAAGATCTTGCTGCGTGCTCTATTTCCTCAATTGGAATAACTATGTAGTTATTGAACAGGAAGAAAAGTGCTGCCATGAAAAGAGCTGCCCACAAGAAAAACCAAGCAATTGGCTCAACAAGAGCTGTTGCAGTCTGTCTAGAAGTCATACTCGTCTGCATCGCAGGAATTTGTGCACCTGTTAAGTCATACAAAGAAGT
>JBAXCL010000101.1:0-4096 GCA_037141515.1 archaeon | reverse complement strand
ATATTATATTGCACTTAGAATTGGATGTGATTAGATGGATGCACGACAAAAAGAACTTGAAGAACTAAAATACGAGTATGACAAGATAGTTCGATTAAGGGATAATTTACAAAAAAACCTTGAAAGAAGAAAAAAACTTAATCTTGCTGATGAATCTTACGAAGACGACATTAAATCTGAAATTGAGGGAATAAGCGACCAAGTTAGCACTATGCGAACAAAAATAAAAAAGCTTGAGTCTGAAGTTGCACGTTCAAGAGTAATTTCTGAATCTGATGAAAGAAGTCCTTGGGAAAAATAATTTTTTTGATTTCCCAAACTTAATTCTTTTACTATAAGCAGCACAATAACTTGGCACACCCTATTTAGTAGACAAGAATCCCTTCTTTTAATAACTTCGCGCATTGTTTTTGTTTATGAAAAGTGTTTTATTTTACAAAAAGTTCGGGGCTAACCTAAGGTGTACTGCTTGTCGCCATTATTGCATCATTCCAAAAGGTTCGTTTGGTTTGTGTGGGGCAAGAAAAAATGAAAAGGACAAAATTGTGCTTGTTACAAACAAAAAACCCTGCTCGCTTCATCTAGACCCGATTGAAAAAAAACCACTTTATCATTATTTACCTAACTCAACTACGCTTAGCATTGGTTTCTTTGGATGTAATTTTAGGTGTGACTTTTGCCAGAATGCAGATATTTCTTTTACCAAAGGATCTGCTGCAGAAACAAAGAGTGCGCAATTTAAGGAAGTTTCTCCAAAAAAGTTTGTTGAACTCGCGCAAAAAGAAAAAGCAAATAGTATTGCTTTTACTTACAACGAACCCTCAATTAGTGTTGAATATAATCTTGAAGCAATTCTTGAAGCAAAAAAACATTCTCCTGCACTTGGAACAGTTTATGTCAGCAACGGTTATACTAGCATTGAACAAATTTCTGCGCTTTCTAAGGGAAAATCAAGGCTTGATGCGATAAATATTGACCTTAAAGGGTTCCAAGAAAGTTTTTACCAAAAAACATGTGGAAGTAAACTTGAAAATGTACTAAACTGCATACGTGATTTTCATAAAGCTGGTGTTTGGTTAGAATTAACAACTTTAATCATCCCCGGGCAAAATGATTCTAATGAAGAGTTACATCAAATCGCAAAATGGATTGCTGACTTGGATAAAAATATTCCTTGGCATGTAAGCGCATTTTTCCCAATGCATAAAATGACTCACCTTCCGCCAACTTCTGCGCAAAAGATTTTGGATACTGTTGAAATTGGAAAAAATGCTGGGCTAAATTTTGTTTATGGCGGAAATATCAATGCAAATAATATTAGTTCAACATTTTGCCCAAAATGTAATTCGCTTTTAATTAAGCGCAGTGGGCACGATGTGGGAATCGTTGGACTTAATTTTGGAAAATGCATTAATTGCGGCGAAAAGATTAATGGGGTTTTTGAATAATAATTAGAAGGATTAATATGGAAAAAAAAGTTCGCGCAGGGATTTATGCTGGATCATTTTACCCTGCTGATAAAAATAAGCTATCTAAAATGGTGAATTCGTTTATAAAAAATACTAATTCAAAAAATTTCGACGGAAAACTTTGCGCACTTATTGTCCCACACGCAGGATATATTTATTCTGGATCAACAGCGGGTTTTGCTTACAAACTTTTGCAGGATGCAAAACCAAATAGAATTGTTTTGATTGGGCCTTCGCATCAGGATTATTTCAAAGGAGCTTTTGGATTTGAAGGCACTTGGGAAACTCCGTTAGGAAAAGTTAAACTAGAAAAACCATTTCTTTCTATTTTAGAAAATGATAGTGAGCATTCACTTGAAGTCCAATTACCTTTTTTACAAACTGCGCTTAAAAAATTTAGTTTCTTACCAATAATTTATGGCGAAACTAACCCAAATTATCTTTCAAATATTTTGTCAGAAGCTGATTCAAGCGAAAATGTATTTATCGCAAGTTCTGATTTAAGTCATTACTTTGATTATAACAAGGCAAAAAAATTAGATGAAAAAACTATTAATGCAATATTAAATCTAGACTTAACTGCTTTTGTAAAGTGCGGGGATGCCTGCGGGAAAACTGGGATTGGCGCTTTAATTATTCTTGCAATTCAAAGAGGGTGGAAAACTAAACTTTTGGATTACAAAAATTCTGGCGACACTGCAGGAGACAAATCGAGGGTTGTGGGTTATACAGCGATTGCATTTTTTAAAGCGTAGGATTTTATTCTCAAAAAACATCAATAAGTGAGTAATTTAATGAGTTTTAAAAAAATAAGTCTGGTGTAGCAAAGTTAAATAATTTTGCATCAGAGAATAATAGTGATTTCGTTACAAAACTTTGAATTTTGCGAAGTATCAAAAATGCAGGGGCTTTGTAATATTTTGGTGATTTGTTGGTAAAGAAGATCGAGAATTTTTCGCTAAGTGCTGAGGAAAAAAAACTGTGCGTTGAGCTTGCAAAACGCTCTATTAGGCATTCTTTGATGAACGAAACCCCATTTTCTCTTGCAATCAGCGAAGTAACAAATCTTCCAGAATCTTTAAAAAAGAAGAAAGCTTGTTTTGTTACTCTAACAAAAAGCAAAGAACTCAGGGGCTGTATGGGGCACTTGAACGCAATTTTACCACTGTATAAAGATATTATTGATAATGCTTTTGCGGCCGCTTTTTCTGATCCCCGTTTTGATCCTTTAAGTGCAAAAGAGTTCTCACAAATAAAAGTAGAAGTTTCTGTTCTTACAACCCCGACTGACTTTGAATTTAAGGACTCTGGCGAACTTCTAAAAGGAATTGTTCCAGGCGAGGATGGATTAATTATCGCCAAGGGTTGGAATACAGCGACTTTTCTTCCCAGTGTTTGGGACGAATTGCCAAAAAAAGAAGATTTTTTATCAAATTTATGCATTAAAGCTGGTCTTACTGCAGAAGATTGGAAAAAACCAGGGCTTAAAGTACAAAAATACAAGGCGATTAAAGCAAAATAAGCGAGGGTTCTTCAAAGAGCTGATGAGTTTGAATCTAATTTGGCAACTCACCCAATTTTTGATGCTAAATGATTACTATTAAAAATGGTTGTTTAGTATAGTTCTTTTAGTAGTACGGTGGTAATTATAGAACCGAGAATTGCCCTGCACTTTTGCACAAAATGCAATTTTGCAAATGCAATGTATTTGCGACGCGTCGTAAAGCTTAGCGCTTTGCAATGAAGTCAAGCAAATTAGTTTGCTAGGATTCGAGGTAAATAACGCCACTAAAAGGTGATTTTATGGGAACTAATTTTACAATTATTTTAGATGATGGGGAAGAGATTTTCCCCGCTTTGGAGCAAGTTGCTAAAGAGAATGAGATTACTTACGGGATGATTGTTTCTGGTAAGGGCGCAATTAAGGATTTTGATATTATTTCTCACGGTCAGCGCGGAACTGTTGAAAAGATTAACTATAAGCGCGAGTTTGAAGTTAATGCTTTGAGCGGCAAAATTGAGTTTCGCCAAAAAGAAGTTCGCCTTAAGATGAATGCACTTGTTTCTAGCTCTGGTTTTACTCCAGTTACTGGCGAGCTCTTGAACGGAAAAGCCGCTGGCTCTTTGCAAATAGTAGTTAGAAAGATAGATATGAAGAAAATGATTGAAGCGTAAAATTTCGCGCTTCTAATCAAATTTTTTATTTAGAAGATATTCATTTTCTATTTCTTTAATTATTCTTCTTTTCAATTTCAAAGATATTATTAAATACTTGGCAGCAATATTTCTCATTGATTCATAATGCTTAAACCAAATCTTCGCGCTAAAGTAATTCAAAGAAAAATTGTTAAGCGTAAGTACAAGAGCGGTAATCCGGTTGCAAATTTTAAGATTTCCCGAATTCCTGGCTGGAGAGCGTATCAGCTGGAAGTGGCAAGACTTTCTGCCCAAAATAATATGCTTTCAAACGCAAATAAACAGTCTTTGAAAATTGTTCGCGCAAGAGCTAAAGGTGCTGTTGAAGCAGTTTATGGAAAAATATTGCCTCGCAAAAAATGAAGAACCCAACCGGGGCATCCGACGGGTTCTTCACGAATCAAACAATGTTTGATTGCACGCACAAACTA
>JBAXCL010000100.1:0-4112 GCA_037141515.1 archaeon | reverse complement strand
CTCCATGTTCTTTTCAATGCCGGTGTGCAAAAAGCCGACATCGGGAATGCAGTTGACAATGATCTCGCCGTCCAGTTCCAGCAGCAGGCGCAGCACATGTTGAAGAAAAGAAAGCTGAAGAAGAAACCAAGAAAACTGAAGAAGAAGCAGCAGCCGGACTTGGCGCACTATTCGGATAACTCCACTATAGTATAATGCTTTTGCAGGCCTGATCGCGAGAGAAATTTTGCGGTTAGGTTTTGCTAATTCTATTTTTTAAATAATTGCTTGTGGGAGCTAGGTTAATGAGTTTTAATTGCTTAACGAGTTCTAATTTCTTATTCGTCGAATATAGTTTTATAGAATTCCTTTGCGCTCGAATAGCAATGAAGATTTACTTTTTGTGCAACTTGTCGAGCTTTTTTTGTTCTGCCAAAGATTCCAATCGGCTTAATTTTTACTATTGATTGAAATACAGCTTCATTATATTGAACTAGCCGAAGTTTACTATTTGGTAAAGTATCAAACTCGGCTTTTTTTCTAAATTCATTTACTTTCTTTGCCGCTGATTTAGGAGAAGAAATTTTTTTGAGCATTTTTGAAAAATCCTTGAATATGAACTTTTCAAATCCTTTAATTAATTCTTGATTATAGTAAATGTGCAGGTTATTTTTAATTTTGTAATAATGTGTTACAATATTATTTGACGCCCTAAGAACAGCTAAATCAAATGGAAAATAATAATCTGGTTTTTTATTTGTTTGAAAAATTAACCCTTGCGGGCGGTAAGTTTTGAGATAATTCTTATGCAATAATGTGCAAGCAAGTCTTTTTTTCCGCCCAAAACTATTGGTGTTTGGTTTAATTATTTTTGACTTAATTATTTGATCAATTGTTTGGCACACAGTCTTTTTCTTTCCTGTTATAGTTTTTGTCGCAAAATCCTCTTCAAGGGATTTAACGTAATAAAAACTTTTTTGCATACTTACTAAACGTTATTTTTGTTTAAAATTCTTTTCATTAACGCTAGTTATGTGATTTGCCAGTTTTGGTACCTATTTTAGTAGTGAATAATTTGATTTTCTTTTTACGTCCAAGTTATATTGTGTGCTTTTTAAGTCAATTGACTTAATTATTACCTAAAAAATTTCTTTCAGTGAACAAGTTTTGGGTAAGTTAATATATGACGTGTGCAGAGTGTACTATTGAAAGCGAAATTCAAATGAAAGTTAGAAGAAGCTTTCGAGAGAGTTTAGAGTCTTGGTTTAAAAAATCAAGCAAGGCAGGAGCTGGAAGACTTACTCACCAAAGTATTGGCGATTACCTTATAGGTTTTTGGATTTCCGAGTTTCCTGCCTTTTTTTATTTATTGAATTTTAGTTTAGTAAAAGCTTATTTTAAGTTAAATTATTTTAGAATTATTATTTTGTCGTGCTGGCTTTTTATTCACAAAAATGCCCCAAAAAGTATTATAAACACTAAAATAAACAATATTGCTTGTACTTTAGTTAGTTGATTGTTTATGAATTCATCAAAAAATAGTGTTTTGTCTAATACAATTAGGATTCTTCTAATAATTTTAGTATTAGCTTTGCTAGTGACCCCAGTTTTTGCTGTACTTGAAAATGGTAACATAAAAATATTTGCAATTACTGACGACCAAAAAGGAATGGCTGCTGATTTGTATATGTATGCAATTCCCGGAACAGGAAAAGCAGCGTTTGTAACATCTACTTCACTAGTTGGAAAAGATACCCAAACAACTGGCAATATTGCTCTTGAAATTGCTCAAAGCAAAACTGGAGTTAAAATTTCTGACAAAGATATGATTTTTGATATTAGGGCAAATGCTTCTGAGGTTGACGGGCCTAGTGCTGGTGCGGCAATGACTCTTCTTTCTTATTCAATGTTATTTGAAAAGCCCATTCCGACTAACGTGGCCCTTACTGGGACAATAAGTAGTGACGGTTCAATTGGCATGGTTGGAGGAGTAGGCGCAAAAGCACAAGCTGCATCAAAAGTTGGCATAAAATTGTTTATGATTCCAACTGGGGAAGCTGTTTCAGATATTGAAACTGACGGGACATTTGAAACTGTTAATATGCTCGAATATGGTCCAAAAAATCTTGGTATGAAAATTGTTGAAGTAAGTACAATTGATCAGGCGATTAATTATGCGTATTCGAATATTGACAGTATTGTTGTAGACTCAAATATTTCTATTCAGATGTTTATTCCAGAACCAATACTTTACGATTTTGCACTTACTCCAATGAAGGGAATATCGCAAGAGTATATTTCTGATGCAAAAACTGCAGTAACTTCTGCAAAAAAAGCTCTTGACGAAAGTAGTCTCCCCGATACAACACTTGCTGATTTATACCAACAATATGGGACTGCTAACCGCGGAGTTGAAATGGCAAAACGATTCTTTGACCAAAATTATCTTTACTCAGCAGCAAATTATGCATTCAATTCAAGGGTTTTGGCAGGCGCAATAGATGAGATTGCAAAAAACCCTTCTTTATTGTCTGCTGATACAATAGTATTAAATTCAAAAATTTTTGCGCTTAGAAAAGAACTTGATTTAGTAAAGCAAAAATCAAACTTTGTTTCGCAGGATGGATTTGAGTGGGTTGTTGGAGCACAACAAAGACTTGCTTATGCAAAAAATGCTCTTGATAAATTAAATTTGACTGATTTAGTAGTGGTTAGTACGGGTATATCCGATTCATCACAAACTACTACTGCAGTTAAACAAGGGGAATATTTTCAGAGAGTTTACGATTATGTTTCTGCAGTATCCTGGATAAATGTTGCAAAAGATTTTACTGCCCAAGCAGGGAAAAGTCCTGATAAAAAAATTCCTTTGTATTCATCCGAATTTATTGATTCGCTTGATAAAAAAATATCCGAAACAGAATTGCTAATTAAGGATTCTAATATTTCTCAAGAATCAATAGCTGAAGCTACAAGAAGACTTGACTCTGCAAAAATATCAAGGGATAGTAACTTCTTATTTGCCGCACTTTATGATGCATATTTTGCAGAATCCTTTGTTAATGGGGAGTTAACCAGAAAAGAATTAACTTCTGATGAGCTTTTTGGTGTTGTTGAAAAAGATATTAATTCCGGATCAAAAAGTGATTCAATTTGGGCAAATATTTATTTTGATCATGCAAAATTCTATTTTCAAAATGCGCTATTTAATAAGAAACTCGAACGCTCTGAAGAAGTAACCCAAAGCCTTGAAACTAGTTATGATTTGCTTTATTTGAGCAAAAACCTTAACAAAGCAAAGGCAATTGTGGAAGAATACATCGCATTTACTTCAATGCAGAATTATGTTATAAACGAACCAGTAATAGGCGTAACTTATGTTAAGAAAACAGAAGATAATTTGTTTCAAGTAGTTCTACTTATAGTTCTTGTATTGTTATTTGCCCTATTACTAATTGTTTTGGTATCAGTAATGAAGTCAAGAAATTCAAAACTTACTCTTGAATCAAGGAACGAAAAACTAATGGGTCTTTTTAGTAATTTAAACAAAGCCCTTTCAAAGAAAAAAATTTCCGGATCAGAGTATTTTACTATGCGAAAAAAGTATGAAAGCGAACTATCGCATAGGCCTGATATTAAAGCAGAAAGACTAGCACACAATTTGAGTCCTTCTGATTTGAAAGCAAGGCTAGCTGCACTGCAAAAAGGAATGTTCGATTTAAGACGCCATTATAAAGAAGGAATAATTCTTTCAGAGGACTATTTGAAGCAGTATCGTGAAGTTTCTGCAGAAATTAATGAAGTAAAGAATGAGATTATTTCTGTTCAAAAAGAAATTGGGTTTGAAAAGAAAGCAAAAAAATTTAAATCTGCTGCAAACAAAATAAAAATTAAAGGTACTTTAGAACTTACTCCTCAAGAATTAAAAGAAGATGCTAAGGCGAATGCGAAAAGTAAGAAAGTAATTAGAAGATACGCGTATGGGGCTCAAAAAAGAGAAGAAAACTAGTCTGCGCCTGATTTTAAGTAACAAAAATTATTCTAAATACGCTAGTTTTTGAAATAAGTTATTTGTGTGAGGCTATGCGGCATCTGCGGAAGAATTAATTCCTTTTAAATCCTCGTCTTTTGAG
>JBAXCL010000099.1:0-4137 GCA_037141515.1 archaeon | reverse complement strand
AGAAACATAAAAATAAGGCTTTTCATAGAAATCTAAGAGGATTTCTACACCGCCCGAGGTTTCCACAGGAATTAATACCTAAAGTTTTACATTGTGTTGAATTTCATGAGGAATATGGTTTTACAAAAGAGGGCAAAACTGCTTCTGACCTTGAAACACTCATTTTACAGGATGCCGACAATCTTGATGCAATTGGAGCAATAGGAGTTGCACGAACATTCTCTTTTGGGGCTGCACACAAAGTTCCTTTTTGGGTTCCTGAAAAACCTTTTGATAGAACAAACTTTGATGAGTCAGAAAAAGACCCTTCAACAATACATAATTTTTACAGCAAACTTCTAAAATTGAAAGATAACTTTTCCACTACCACTGCTAAGGCTATGGCTTTGAAACGCCATAAGTTCATGGAAGCTTTTTTGAAACAGTTTTTTGCTGAATGGGCTGGTAAAGCCTAACCATCTCAAAGCGATTGATTAAAGGCATTTAAGTATACAAACCTCATTTAAGTACATGATTTGCATTAAAGTACACAGCATTAATTAAGTTTAACATTATATTTATCAAAGTAGTAACCTAAGGTGGTCGCATGGTAGAAAATGTTAAAAAAATAGTAAAAGAAAGCTATTCAAAAATTGCAGAAGCAAATATCAATAAATCAAGTTGTGGTTGTTGTGGCTGCGGCAGTAAAAATGAAACAGAAGCAGTGTCAAAATCTTTTGGATATACTCTTGAAGAACTTAGTACTGTTCCTGAAAGTAATCTTGGACTTGGTTGCGGTAATCCAACTGCACTAGGCGAAATTAAAAAAGGACAAACTGTTCTTGACTTGGGTTCAGGCGCGGGGATTGACTGCTTTATCGCTGCAAAAAAAGTTGGCGAAAAAGGAAAAGTTATTGGGGTTGATATGACAAAAAAAATGATTCAATTAGCAAAAGAAAATGCCAACAAATACTGTTTCAAAAATGTTGAATTTAAATTAGGCGATATTGAAAAACTCCCAATTGCTGATAACTCAATTGACGTAATAATGAGTAACTGCGTTATTAATCTGGCGCCAAGTAAACAAAAAGTATTCAAAGAAGCATATCGCGTCCTAAAGAAAAGCGGTTATATGCTTATATCAGATATTGTTCTGCTCAAAGAACTATCTCAATGGCAGCGCGAAGATAAAGACCTAATTGCAGGGTGTGTCGGCGGCGCAATACTACGCGATGATTACATCAAAATAGCAAAAGAAGCTGGATTTACGATTAAAATAATTGATGAAGATAAACAAATAAGCAAACGACAATACAATAACATCCCTCTTGAGAGTCTAAAAATAAAAGCTACAAAATAGATCTTTATTTTATAATATATTAGAAAGAATCCGCGCATGGATTCTTTCTCAGTTATATTAAATTAAAGTTTAGTAAAATAATCAACTATTTCTTTATTTTATATTTAATTCCTTCAATAACCATTGGAACTAATGAAATAATTATTACTGCTGCGAGAATTAGTGTGAGGTTTTCTTTTACAAATGGAATTGAACCAAAAAAATAACCTGCGAATAAAAATCCGCTAACCCAAACAACACCACCAATTATATTATACATTAAGAACTTTGAATACTCCATTTCAGCCATTCCTGCAACAAACGGCGCGATTGTCCTTATTACTGGAACAAATCTTGCAATAACAATTGCTTTTGCACCGTATTTTGTGTAAAAGCTCTTCGCTTTATCAAGGTGTTTTCTTTTTAATAAACCCTTTTTTAGAAATACTTTTTCCCCAAAGTATCTTCCGACAGCATAATTAACTGAATCCCCAAGCACTGCCGCAATAGATAATATCAATAATAATAACAAAACATTCAAACTGCCAGTTCCGGCAAAAGCCCCAACTAAAAATAATAATGAATCACCTGGCAAAAAAGGCAAAAATACTAACCCAGTTTCACAAAATATCACTGCAAATAGTGCTACATAGGACCAAAGTCCTAAAGAATCAATCAATAACCCAACGTACAAATCAATATTCAAAACTAAATCAATCATATCAATCATAAAATATAACATCCAACGAATTAATTATTTTATTTATAATTTTAATTATTTTCATACAGCCTTTCTTTTAGATCATGAATTGGTTTAAGCGAAATTTCAGTCCCATTTTCGCCATTTTTATTATAATCAAACGGGTTATCAAGATCGCGAATTAAATAAATCATGTAAATAACAATGAAAGAAACTACTGTGACGAAGAATATTGCCTCGTAAAATGGTTCGATTTTCAAGATTAATAATCCCCCAACAAGAATAACCGCAAGTACTTCAACAATAGTGTATGCTGATGAAACAAAACTTGTTTCTCTGATATTATGCACCCTATTAATCGCTTTTCTTAAATTACTTTGTTCCTGCTTTATGCGAGTAATAAAATTAACTTGCGTGTATTTCTCAAATTTCGCAAAATATTCATTAAAATCACTTAGTTTAGCCAAAATTGTTTTTGTTCGCTCTTCCTTCCAAAACCATTTAATCAAAGAATCAATAAACTCTTTGTGATAATTAAGGAATTCTTTAGATACTATTTGTTTCTTGTTTAAACCCAAAATATACGCTTCATCATACAAAACTTCAAGACTCGCAGCCATATCCCCTGGAATCTTTTCACTCTCCTTATAATCAGAAATAACTCCAGTTATTAAAAATCCTATTAAAAAAGTCGTTGCTGCAACAATACTAGTAAATAATGCATTGAGTGAAATCCACTCAAAACCCAAATAGTGCGTAACAAACTTCGCAATTATTATCAAAATTAGTATCGGCAAAATTTGCACAACAATATGCCATTTCTTAAGAAAATTACTACCGAATTTCATCATAAAAATAATACTGTGTCGAGTTTAAATATTTTGCGAGTTTTGAAAGAGTTCTATCAAATTATCAATTATAAAAAGTATGACCTAGTGCGACATATTTTATTATTTGTCGAAATTAATTTTCACACAATAAGTTTAAATTAAGCTAATGTCCAAATATATTTTTTATATGTCACTGAATAAACAGGCAGAAGAATTGAATAATTTACTCAAAGCGTGCAATAATACTGTTTTTAGTTTGCTTTCAAAAAAAGGCAAGGAAGCATATTTTCCAAAAGAAGGAATTGTGGTTCAAAGCGCACAAGCCAAAGGGAAAAAAATTAATGCGACAATTGGAGTTGCTGTAGAAGATGACGGCTCCCCAATGAACCTTTCAAGCATTTCGTCAAAATTACTTATTGATCCAAAAGACGTTTTCCTTTACGCACCAAGCCAAGGAAAGAAAGAACTACGCGATGAATGGCTTACCCAAATGCAAAAAAAGAACCCATCACTAAAAACAACCGTGAGCACGCCAATTGTAACAAATGCACTTACGCACGGGGCAAGCATAGTCGGGTACTTGTTTTTGGACGAAAGCGACACTATAATTTCCCCAGACAAATACTGGGGAAACTACAAACTAATATTCACAAATGGCTACGGCGCAAATATTGAAACATTTAATACTTTTTCAAACAACGGCTTTGATATTAATTCAATGAAAGCAAAACTAATGGGGGGCGGCAAAAAAGTACTTATTTTAAACTTCCCAAACAACCCAAGCGGATACTCTCCGACAAAAAAAGAAGCTGTTGAAATTACAAACGCAATAAAAGAAGCTGCGGAGAGCGGAAGCAAAATAGCAGTAATAGTCGATGACGCATATTTTGGATTATTTTATGAAGATGAAACTGAAAAAGAATCATTATTTTCAAAACTTGCAAATTTGCACGAGAATGTCCTAGCAATAAAACTTGATGGCCCAACAAAAGAACACTACGCTTGGGGACTAAGAGTTGGATTTATTACTTACGGATTTAAAGGTGCGACAAAAGAAGCTTATAGCGCACTTGAAGACAAAACCTCAGGAGCGGTTAGAGGAACAATATCAAACGCATCAAACCTATCACAATCGCTAGTGTTATTAGCACTAAAATCACCAACACTGGATAATGAAAAAGTACAAAAATTTAACTTACTAAAGGAAAGATACTTAGAAACAAAAAAAGTAGCTAATAACAAACTATGTGCGGGTGTGTTTGAAGTGCTTCCATTTAATTCAGGATATT
>JBAXCL010000098.1:0-4163 GCA_037141515.1 archaeon | reverse complement strand
CACATAATGTCTGGATTTGGAGTTTTCCCTGCCTGATACTCACGAAAAAAGTATTCCAAGACCCGTGAAGCATACTCCCTTTCAAAATTCCAAGATTCCCAGGGAATACCAAGTTTTTCACAAACTTGAATAGTGGGGTTTATCTGTGCCAAATCAACATCGTTTATGCCCCCAGCTCGCTTAAAATCAGGCGCATATACCTCAGCAACAATTCCATAAACTATTGGCGGGCCAATATTCTTTCGAGCATGAAATTCAGCCAGCCTTACTTTTGTGCGATTAGCACGTGTATTGAATCTTTTTTTTAGCCAAGGAGGAATCTCAATGGAAAAAACATCAAGCACATTTTTACACACTTCAAAACCATGTTTTTGAAAAGTCTTGCCGATAAGTCCCCCTGCAGCAATTTCTTGGTTAATTAAAGCAATGTGCGGATCCATTTTTTGCGGAAAAAAGGTGAGTGCATAAGTTTTTGTCACAAGCTGTTTTTTTATATGGGGAATCTTTTTTGGAACAAGAACCATATCCACTTCGCGTAGCAGTGCATCATGGCGATGAATCACTGCTTTAATTTTTCCTCTTTTTTTGAATCTTACATGTAGAACATCGGAATGTAATCCTTTCAATGGAAAATGTTTTGTGTGCATAATCGACTTTTATGCTTTCCAATGCTTTAATGGTTTTGTTACAAAAAGCAGGTTTATAAATGTTTCAAACGAGCAAGTCTATATTCCTTTAGTTAGCTGGGCTTAGAAAATAAGCCAAGTTATTTTTTGGAATAATTAAATTATTTTAGATAAAATAATTAGGAATTGATAATAAAGCTGAATTAAGCGGATTATAATTATTATATTTGGATTGGTGATGAGATGATTTTCCCGGTAAGGACAACAGTAGGACAAGAACAATTAGTTGTTGACATATTAAGCTCAAAAATAACAAAAGAAGATTTGAATATTTACTCAATCGGTGTTGTTCCTGGATTAAAAGGATACATTCTAATTGAAGCCGATAATGAAATTACTGTTCGAAGAGGAATAACTGACACTCCACACATAAAAGGTTCTGGAATTGTTAAAGGCGCAGTAAAAATTGAAGAATTATCCGGATTACTTGAATCAAAGCCATTAATGAAATCAATCCAAGGCGGGCAAAAAGTTGAAATTATATCTGGACCATTCAAGGGTGAAAAGGCTAAAGTTGTAAGAGTAAACCAAGCAAAGGAAGAAGTAACAGTAGAGTTACTTGAGGCTGCGGTTAAGATACCAGTAACAATTAAAGCTGAAAATATTAAAATAATTCAATAAATAAATTGAAATGCAATACTTAATTAATTTTAATGAAGTGTTGTAATTATAGTTACGCAAATAGGAATAAGCTTCGAAAAATTGAAATGGTGAAAAAAATATGAGTGAACTAAAAGTAATGGTTGATGGGGGAAAGGCAAGCGCAGGGGCTCCATTAGGGCCAGCATTAGGTCCGACAGGAATAAATATCGGCGCAGTAGTTGCTAAAATAAATGAAAAAACTGCAAGCCTCGCAGGGATGAAAGTTCCTGTAACAATAAAAATAAACAAAGACAAAAGCTTTGACATTGAAGTAGGACTTCCGCCAATCAGCGCATTGATTAAAAAAGAATCAAAAGCAGCTAAAGGTGCAGCAAATCCAAAAGCTGATGTAGTTGGAAACTTAACTATTGGACAAGTAATTTTAATTGCAAACACAAAATACGATAAACTAAATTCCTATAATATGAAAAAATGCGCAGCTGAAGTAATCGGCTCATGCGACTCAATGGGAGTAACTATTGAAGGCATGAAAGCACGCGACGCACAAAAAGCACTTAAAGAAGGAAAGTGGGACCTTGAAATTGGAACCGCTAAAGTTTCTGAACTTAAGTGATAAACTAAAATGAAATACTAAACTGATTTATTTGGTTTTAGTGTTTCATTTATTTTTTCTTTTTTTTTTATCTTTTTTTAAATATTTTTAGGGTTGTTAAAAAATCAGGATTAAATTATAATTCTTGTTCCTGTTTATGAATGTCAAATAATTAATTGAATAAATATTTATTTTTTGTGACGGTTGCACAACTCATAAATTTTGATCCTTCCCATGCACCTTTAAAAACCTTTCAGTGCGTTTTTTGTATAATTAGTGAGCCTAAAATGGTTTACAAATTAGCCTAATTATTAGGCCGTTGTTCTTGGCGACAAGAGCAGTTACCACTTGAGAGTAAATCAATAGGATTTGCATCTGTAGTAAAACTAGTAGTTTTGCAACACGGTGGAAGGTGAATAAAATGAGAAAAGACGAAGCATTAAACGCGTTAAAGAAATTGCAGGAGCTTGCTCCAAAAAGGAAATTTACTCAATCTATTGAATTAATGATTAACTTTACTGGGCTAGACTTAAAGAAGCCTCAGAACCAAGTTAATGTTAAAGTTGCTCTTCCGTATCCAACAGGAAAAGGTTCGGGAAAAGTTGTTGTATTTGCTAAGACAGATGAATTTGCGGCTTCTTTAAAAGGAAAAGTTGACAAAATCATAATGGATAAAGAAATTGAACCAATGGCTAAGGACAAAGTGAAATTAGGCGAATTATTAACTTACGACGGATTGTTTGCTGAAGGTCCAGCAATGCTAACAGTTGCAAAATTCTTAGGACAACAATTAGCACCAAAAGGAAAAATGCCTAAACCAATTATGAATGTTAATAGTTTTGATGAAACACTTGCAAAAGCAAGAACACAAATCACAGTTTCAAATAAGAAAGGAAAATTCATGCCAGTAGTTCACTCAGTTATAGGAAGAGAAGGAATGAAGGATGAAGAAATGGTTGAGAATATGGTTGTTGTTTATGAAACTGTTATGGCTGCTCTTCCTCAGAAAAAGCAGAACATAAAAAATTCTTACATAAAAATGACTATGAGCCCGCCGATAAAGGTTGGCGGAGGTGATGAACAATGACATCACACATAAAGAAATGGAAAGAAGCTAAAAAAGAAGAAATTGCAAAACTTGCTAAAGAATATCCTGTGATTGCAGTTGCTACACTTGAATCTTTACCAGCTAATATTACTTCAGTTTTGAGAAAGAGATTGAAAGGTAATGCTGAAATTAGAGTTGCTAAAACAAGAGTAATTCGACTAGCTTTAAAAGATGCTAAATCAGATGCTAAAGCTGAAGAAATGATAAATAAAAGTGTTCTGGTAATATTTTCAAAATTAAATCCATTTGAATTATTTTCATTCGTAAAGAAAAACAAAGGATTAACTGCAGCTAGAGAAGGAGATATTGCAGATCATGATATTATTGTTCAAGCAGGAGACACAGGTCTTCCTCCAGGACCAGCACTTTCAGTTCTAAAAGCAGCTGGATTAAATGTAAAAGTTGCAGGCCCAACAATTTCAATTGCATCTGATAAAGTTGTTGCGAAGAAAGGTGAAGCAATAAAGAAAGAAGTTGCTGATGTACTTGGAAAATTAAATATTAAACCAATGAAAGTCGGAATGAAAATTACTGGAGTTTATGATAAAAACGAAAAAATGTTTTACAATTCTGAAGTACTTGATGTTGATGAAGATGAATTATTTAACAAATTGACTCTAGCATACCAGCAAGCATTGAACTTGTCTGTGAACGCAGAGATATATAACGAAGTATCAACAGAAATGATAGTTGTTAAAGCAGAGCGCGAAGCAAAAGCTATATCAAAAGCTATTGAAGGCGCAGGCAGTGCAACAGAATAAAAATAAATTATAAATTATGTTACTAAAAGTTGGGTCAAAAGGAGAAGACGTTAAAAAACTCCAAGCAAAATTAGGCACCACTGCAGACGGAAGTTTCGGTCCTGGTACAGAAAAATTAGTTAAAGAATGGCAATCGGCTAACGGACTAACTGCTGACGGTATCGTTGGTGATGGTACTTGGTCTAAAATGTTCCCAACAACTCAACCAGTTCAAGTGGTTAAAGAAGATGTTGTTATCCCGACAAGTTCTGAGTTTAAATTACAAAATAGATTGGGTTGGTATTCTTAAAAGAGAATAACACCTTTAGACAGGTTGCACACCAAGCCCATCTTATGTGGCTTGGTGTGTACCTGAATGAGTACGTGTTAGTTCCTGTATGACCGTCCGGTCACGAGACTGTTGTTCTCATAGC
>JBAXCL010000097.1:0-4293 GCA_037141515.1 archaeon | reverse complement strand
GAACGACCCCGCACTAAAGTGCGAGGCTTCTCAACAGAGAAGCCGTTCATTATTCCGTCAACGAAATGAAATCCGCTACCGCATCTTAAAAGATGCGGATTTCATAGGGGGGATTAAACTGATTTTTTGTTTAAAACAGCTACGAAAATTAGTCTTTTTTTAAGAATAAGTAAAAATAAGGTCCGCCCAACCCCAAAACAATCGCGTCTTACTAATATATCGCGATTGCCCCAAGCTTTTCGGCTATGTTAGGCAGTGACCTTTTTTATTTTTTCAAAGATAGAAAAATGCGTGTGTCGGGCAAATTCTTCCTAAAGTTAATGACTTAACCCTAGTCTTGAGTTAGTATCTCTAACCCAATTTGCTAGCGTGTTCTTTTCTATTATTTCTGCCATTACAGCGTCAAGATAGAAATTCACGCTTTTTCGTTGACTCACAACTTCTTCCCCTCTTACAAATTTATTCCAGTTCATATCACTACCTTCATCCTTACTATATTTAAATGAGTAGCTTTAAAAACATTACTAACTATACAATGTATAGTGGCGAGCAATTTTTGATTTGAACAAGTATAATGCATTTAAAGTGATATTATGAGCAAAGTAGCAGAAAAAATCAATCCTTTGGAAAAGGCAATGAAATTAGTTGGTAAAAAATACGATTTACTTATTCTTGACTCACTAATGAAGAATAATAAGCGCGCAGGATTTAATCAACTACTCAAATCAGTTCAAAGTCTAAATCCTCGCATCCTTTCCATTCGTCTCAAAACGCTCGAATCCAATAAACTAGTTACAAAAAACCTCGTTCTTGGAACGCCAGTAAAAACCGAATATGCCCTCACAGCAAAAGCAGAGGAACTAATTGAAATAATTGATAAGCTTAAAGCTTGGGCCGATAAGCACTAAGCCTAATTAAATACGCGCCACCCTAATCATAAATAGTCACCGAATCTAATCACAAATTAACACTAACTCAAATTAGTCAAAAAATGCGCATTAACCCCAATAATCTCAAGAAAAGAATCTTTCCAAAAGAAAAAGAGTATTGCTAAATATTTTTGTGATTTTAACCAATTAGGCAAGTTAAAATACTTCTTCAGCACATTTAATCAAAATGATTTCTAACAGAAAAGCAAGTAAACCAGCTTTATCAAAACGCCAAATACACCTCATAAATAGCCATAAGCCAAAAGGGCTTTACAAGAAAATTCTTTCTGCAATAAAAAATAAGCGTTATGATTTGGCAATGAAGGCACAATTAGTTGAGAAGCATGGAATTGCCGAAGTCAAAAAAGTGTTTAAGGAAATAAAAAAAAGAAATCCTGAACTTGACTATTATAACACAATGGTTGCAGTGTGGAAACAACTTGAATCAAACCAACCCGCTTTATCTATTCACGAAGTTTAATATGCCGCAAATGAATTTAATTAACAAAACACGCACAAACGATTTTATGGGTTTTAGGAATTGGTTAGGAAATAGAAAAATTAATCAAAGTGATCTTGAAAATTAAATTCGCAGGAACAAAAACTACTTGTTAAAACAATGTTTCGTAAGTCCTTTGAAATTAAATCCCAACCTATTTCATAGTAGACAAAATTTAGAATTTACCGAGCAAAAGCGAAGGGCGTAAGAATACTAAGAACAGAGATTGCGTCTAAATATACGCAGATGACCAGCAAACACGCCCCCCATTAGTTAAAGGAAAAGTGATTGAATCGCCCCTAAGCAAGAACGATAGCAAAAATAATACAGCCAAACAACCCTAATAGGACTTAAAACCCCCCTAAAAAAGTAATCTTGCTTTTTCACTTGGTGCTTTTCACCAATAGCTTTATTTACCCCTTTTCCCTAATATTTTGGCATGAAAAAACAGTTAGCATATTCAATTAAACAAAATTTTTTTACTCCTGAAAATATTTTATCCCCAAAGCAAGCATTATTTTTTGTTATAGAAGAAGCAATAATGATTCTAATTATAGTAATTCAACTTTATCGTTTTCTTGGAATCCAAGTAATTGACAAACAAATTTATTTTTTTACTAGCCCTATTTTTACAAGCAGCATATTAATGTTTGTTGCTACTTTGGCATTATTCATTTTAGGATACCTTGTTATAGCAATTAGAGACAACAATGTCTGGCTGATTCATAAAAACTTTTCGCGTTTGATTTTTGGCACCGCTAAATTAAAAGTCGAGTTTGCAACTAAAAAGAAAATAGCTTTACTTTCGTTTGAGCTTGTTTACACTTTGATTGTGGCAATCAGCTTGATGATTTACATTGATCCAGATATTAACCTAGTTCCAGCACCTTACAATTATATTGGATTTGCTTTCCTAATACTCATTGGGTTTGTTCTTTTTTCGCACACCAAAAACTTCCGTGCTTTGGTTTACGGGCCAACCCCAATTCAAAAACGAATGCAGTTTGGCAGTCAGCGCTTACGAAGATTTACTAACAAAAAAACTGGCTCAATTAGAATTGCGCCAAGAGATCATTATAGAAAGAAATAGCTAAACCCCTTTTTTACAACAAAAAACCCTCGAAAGACATTATTGCCAAAGGAAAAAGAGTATTCCAAAGGGCAGAAGTTAAAACTAAAAAACACATAGAACTATTTTACGCCGGCAGGAAGGTTACAAAGCGATTATAAATTAAGAAAATTAAGTTATTTTCATGGAACCTCGAATCAGATTCCAAAGTGCCGAAGTAAGAAAAGAATTTTTTTTAACAGCAAGAAAAGGAAGTAACACTCAAAGTTGGAAAGACTTAGCTAAACAACTAGAACTCAAACGATCCCCATTCCAAGAATATCGATGTGGAAAACGCTTGTCACCTAAGTCGCTTTATGAAAAATTAGAAACATACGTACCAGCTGACAAAAAACCGATTTTTATAAAAAATATTAAAGAATTACCTGGAAACTGGGGCGCAAGCAAAGGTGGAAAAACAACTTTAAAAAAACATCCTGAAATACTTGAATTAGGAAGAAAAAACAACAAAGAAAAAAGATTCGAAAGAGCCCTTTTACCAATAATAATGAATATTGAACTTTCAGAACAACTGTGTGAGTTCATTGGCGCAATAATCGGTGACGGAAACGTTGACGGCCATTTAAAAAAAAACGGGCTATCAAATTACCACATTTCTATTACGGGACATTCAACGTTTGATAAAGACTATTTGACAAGACACATCCCGGGATTGGTCAAAAGTTTGTTTTCTATTGATTGTAAGTTTTATTATCGCAAAGACTGTAATGCCCTAAATATGAACCTTAACTCCAAAAAAGTATTTCACTTACTCACAAATAGATTTAATTTTATTGCGGGCAATAAAACACACACAGTCAAGATTCCTAAGGAAATAACCGATTTCGAAGAAAGGTTTATGTTTTCCACTATCAGAGGAATTTTTGATACAGACGGTTGTATTTTTTTCGATAAACGTAAAGGCTATAAAACCCCATATCCTCGAATTGTCATTCAGGTTGTAAGTGAACCTCTCTTTTTACAATTAAAAGAATTCTTAGGAACACATTTCTCGCTTTACACACAGCACCACGAAAAGAGAAAAATGTATTGTTTAGATATTTATGGCCACATGCAGTTTCATAAATGGATGGACTTGATTGGTTTTTCAAATGAGAAACACTTATCAAGAATAAAAGAGCTCCAGATGGGAATTGCACCCATAACCTCGGCATCACTGAAAGAAATTGGCCAAGCAATTCTCATACCAATGCCGCGCAATTAACTAAATATGCTACTGGAGCGAATAACAAAAATAAGCAAGAGAATGCTTTTAATGCTTTTACTAAAAAATAGTTTAATTAGCTAAATTCAAGTACATCACCGTACTTTATAGTGTTTACAGTTCCGCGCACAAATATGCTTCCTTGTTCGCATAAGTAAAGTTCGTTTGTTTGTTCCATTCCTTTTTTTATTTCATTTACTCTTAAAGAAATTTTTCCGCATTGGGCTGACATTCGTTTGTTTACTTTTCCGCTTGTTACTTCGCCAGAAATAATTGTAGTATCTCCGCCAGGATAAACCCCAGTCACAGTAAATGAACCGTATGCTTTTGGTTCGTTTGGACTTGCTTTCTCGGAAGCGAATTTTTCTCGTGCGGTTTTTGAGAACTTTTGAATGTAAGTATCTACTTTTTCAATTGAGTCTTCTATTTCATCAAATTCTTCCGCTTTTGGTTCAAAAAGAGGTTTTTCATAATTAGAAATAGAATTTACGTTTTCTTTTTTCTTGCTTCCAAATGGGGCTCTGTTTGCAAT
>JBAXCL010000096.1:0-4365 GCA_037141515.1 archaeon | reverse complement strand
GAAAGCGGACATAAGTTCGACATACAAATTAGGACATAAGTCCCCCTACGCTACAACTACAAACAAAAAAATGTCAATACTTTACTTTAGCCCAAGAGAGAGAAAAGACTTACTAATTTCTTGGATAGTACTTAGCCTCGCATTTGCAATAGTACTAATGAAAGTATCAATATTTGGGGATTTACTGGGCGCAAATTCGACACTAATACCGCAAATAGCAATCCCGCTAAGCTTCATCGCAGTAGGAACAGGATTTGTTTTCCACGAACTAGCACACAGAGAAGCGGCAAAACACTACGGCTTCCACTCAGAATACCGCGCATGGTACCCAATGCTACTAATTGCAGTAATATTTGCACTATTCACGGGATGGATATTTGCCGCACCCGGAGCAACATACTTCTTCGGCCAAAATATCACACGCCGACAAAACGGAATAATCTCCGCAGCAGGACCAATAATTAACCTGATACTAGGCACACTGTTTTTATTACTCGGACTAGGAATAGCTGAAACTGCACTAAAAACAATACTACTATCAGCAGCAATGATAAACTTCTGGTTCGCGATGTTCAACCTACTGCCAATATTCATGCTCGACGGCTCAAAAGTAATAAAATGGAACTTTGGCGCATGGCTAGGATTATTTGCAATAAGTGCATTTTTTGTGTTTGGATTAGGGTTTGTAATATAACAAAACTAAAACAAGCGCATACTAATAAAAAAAGCTAAACTAATTACCCAACGTAACTAGGCCTAAAATCAAGAGCCTTTTCTTTGAATGCGCCATACGCTCGCTCAGATTCTTCATCAATAGTCGGATTCATTTTACTCAAAATCTGTTCAAAGTGCTTCATAGAAATTGGGGCAGGTTTCATTTTATGAGAAACTAGTATTTTTTTATTAATCAAATCAGATATATTTTTAATTATCAAACTTGCAATTTCTTTTCTTTTTCCGCCCTCTTTATTATCTGAAAAATAAATTTTATCTTCCTGAATTTTTTTCATTTGCATATCACACAATTCACTAACAATCGCAGTAGTTGGAATATAACTTTCAGAGTTTTTAAAATAGTTTAAAATTTCTTTTTCGTCTGATGAAAGTTGCTTATCTTTCAGATTAATTTTATCAGAAAGCACAAGTTTTTCTTCACTGAGCACAAGAAGCGCAGCTTCTCTAACTAACCCCTCAAGATCCGCGCCACTAAAACCCTTTGTCTGTTGAGCAAGAATTTTTAGAGAAACATCTTTTTCTAATTTTACATTCTTTACATGCACTACCAAAATAGCTTCCCTTGCAGCCTCATCAGGAGCAGAAACCATAATCATTTTATCAATCCGTCCAGGACGAAGAAGCGCAGAATCAATTAAATCAGGGCGATTAGTTGCAGCAATAAAAACAACATTAGTCAAAGATTCAACACCATCAAGTTCGGTAAGAAGCTGATTCACCATTCGTTCAGTCACATTACTTCCAACATCAGTACCGCGCTTTGGCGCAACCGCGTCAAGCTCATCAAAGAAAACAATACACGGCGCAACTTGCCTTGCTTTTTTGAAAATCTTTCTAACCCCCTTTTCGGATTCGCCCACCCACAAACTCAAAAGCTCTGGACCCTTAATTGAAATAAAATTTGCTTCAGATTCAGTAGCAACTGCTTTAGCAAGAAGAGTCTTACCAGTACCTGGAGGACCATAAAGAAGAATACCTTTAGGAGGAGAAATCCCCATTTCTTTAAACGCATTAGGATGTTTAATCGGCCACTCAACAGCCTGCTTAAGCTCCGCCTTCACCGAATCAAGAGCGCCAATCTGATCCCATTTAATATTTGGTATTTCAATTGCAACTTCGCGAAGAGCACTAGGTTGAACATCCTTTAAACCTTCAACAAAATCCGCTTGAGTAATTTTTAATTTCTCTAAAACCTCGGGAGGAATAGTTTCCTCTTCCAAATCAATCTGCGGCAAATATCTTCTAAGCGCCTTCATCGCAGCCTCTTTAGTTAACGCCTGCAAATCAGCACCAACAAAACCATGCGTAATGGAAGCAAAATATGATAAATCAACTTTAACTTTACCATCAACTTCAAGCGGCATCCCTCTAGTGTGAATACTTAGAATCTGCTCCCTTGCTTTTTTGTCAGGAACAGTAAATTCTATTTCTCTGTCAAACCTTCCAGGCCTACGCAAAGCTTCATCAATTGAATTCACACGATTAGTTGCAGCCATTACTATTACTTCGCCTCGCCCCTCAAGACCATCCATTAAAGAAAGAAGCTGTGCTACAACCCTACGCTCAACTTCCCCAACAACCTCATCCCTCTTTGGGGCAATTGAATCAATTTCATCAATAAAAATAATTGAAGGCGCGTTCTCCTGCGCATCCTTGAAAATATTTCTCACACGCTCCTCTGCTTCACCAACAAATTTACCCATTATTTCAGGAGCAGAAATAGAAATGAAATGAACCTGCGCTTCGTTAGCAACCGCTTTTGCCAAAAGTGTTTTGCCTGTTCCTGGAGGACCATAAAGAAGAATACCTTTAGGAGGGACTATTCCTAATTTTTGGAATAATTCAGGATGCTTCATTGGAAGTTCAACCATCTCGCGAACTTTTTTTACTTGCTCGCCAAGCCCGCCAATATCTTCATAAGCAACTTTAGGAACCCCCGCAAGCGCATCTTTTACAGGTTTTTCTTTTAGTGAAAATTGAGTAGCATCAGTTACTTTTACTATTCCGCGCGGAGCCGAATCAACTACTCTATAAATAAAACCAGAACCAAAAACACTAATCCAAACATTATCTCCAACATTTAGCGGACGCCCCAAAAAACTTTTTTTAAGAATCCTATCATAACCAGAAGCAATTATTCTAACTTCCTCAATGGGGGCAAGAACTACCTTCTTTGCTTCCATTGGAATTACTTTAGAAACTTTTACTTTATCATTTAAACCAACGCCAGAATTGTGACGAATAAAAGAATCCATACGAATAATTTTTCTACCCTCGTCCTCAGTACGTGCAGGCCAAACAATCGCAGCAGTTTTTTTTGCACCCTCAATCTGAACAATATCGCCAGAAGTAATATTAAGAAGAGATTTTGTTTCCTTATCAAGCGTAACAATATTTCGCCCAACGTGAGTAGGATCAGGATCCTGAACCTGCAATAATGAAACAGCTTTCTTATCCTCGAAAGGAGGGGAATTAATTAACGGCGAAGCCATACAAACACTACCAAAAACTACTCTCTACACACAACTCGCTGAAAAAGGGTTAAAAAGGTTAGTGAAAAGTTCTAAAAAATTCAAGCCAGCCCAAAACTACCATTTGGAAGAAGAGAAACAAAATCATCAACCGAAAAAGAATAACCTTTTTTTATAAAACGCTCACGCAAAACTTTTGCGGATAGTTCTTTTGAAGTTGAACCTTGTTTTAGCTCAACAAAAAAAGTGCAATGCTTTTTTATTGCACTTAATGGCCCGCACATCAAAGTTTGCTCTCGATTAAAAAAACCAATCGCACAAGTTAAAGGAGTTTTTTTGAACCAATTACGCTCACCGTAAATCATAAACGCACCAGTGCCCAAAAACTCTCCGGATTTTGCTGATTTACTTACTTGCGCGGGTTTCACTGAATACGCATCTGCGATTGGGCGAACTTCCTCCCAAGCCTTTGAAAAAGTAACTGCGAACTGTGCAGCTTCACTCATTGAAGACTCGGGCGCAACAAATTCTTTTTCCTTAAGAGATTCAGGAGCGCAAATTACACAATGCGGAGCCCCGAAAACTTCAGCGTGAAAATAAACATCATTTTTTTTCATTCTGTTTTTTACAACTTCTTCATTATTTTTTGCATCCCTTCCGCCAATAACAAGCAAATTATCGCTAGTAAAGAACCACCTAAAATGCATGAACCATTTTTTTGACAATTTCTTTTTTTCTTTAGCAACTGATTTTTCAATAGCTTTTTGTTTATCTTTTTCTTCCTGCTCGGCGGATTTAGTCTGCGCAATAGAAAGAGCTTTTTTTAAACCAAGAATCTTTTTTCTTGATTCCTTCGCTTTTTCAAAATACGCTGAAGCATTCTCGTCAAGAGATTTTGATAAATCCAAATCTATTTCCATAAAATACACCAAAACTAATAAGCAAAAATTTAACCATTAATCAAGCGCAGCTTTCTTACGCATAATATCAATTATCGCATCAGTTCTACTTGAACGCTTAAACGTAGGTTCGGTTAGATAGAAAACTTGCCTATCTTTTACAATCTCATAATAATTAGGAATCTTTTTCACATAATTCTCCTGCTGATTCTTGTGATACGATTCAACATCCTCATAAAACTGAAAACTAATTACATTAA
>JBAXCL010000095.1:0-4390 GCA_037141515.1 archaeon | reverse complement strand
TGCTTCAAATTGTCAAAATACGCAAGAACAGCAAAATTTTGGTTAGCACATACCTTCAAAAATTCATAAAACTTAGTGATTTTCTTAAAATGTTTCAAATTGTCAAAATACGCAAGAACAGCAAAATTTTGGTTAGCACATACAAATACATTAATGAACTTGCCGATGTTTAAACGCAGTATTTCTTTTTGCTTTGACGGCATTTCTATTACAAAATATTTGCTGGCTTTAGCGGGGAGAAGTTTGCGCGTGTTAAAAAAAGCTATGTCGGTCTCCGTCTCCAAAAATTCGAGGAATTTAAAAAACTTGGGTGCTTGCCCTTGCTCTTTTTCCAAGCTACCCACACTCAATTTATTCTTATTTTTAAAAGTCGGTTGTATGAGTTGATGCTTCCACCATTCTTTAGCGGCTTCTATAGAGTAAGGTTTTTCTGAGAAAATGGCTTTCCATTTGGCTATGGTGCGCGCAGTTTCAAGGCTTCGCAAAGCAGAACCATGCGCTAGTTGTTCCCTTTCGAACTTAGAATCAAGTAACGCAACATACTTCTCCAAAACTGCTTCCGCCCTGCCATCAAATTCGTTAATTAGTTCTTTCTTCTTTCTGGCGTACCGGCCCTCGTTGTTGTATATATCGGCAATTTCAACCAGCTCTACAAGATTATTTCGAGTTTGGTCACTATATTAATGTTTTCATTGTGTTCCTAACTTACAGCATGGCTGGAATATACCGCGTTTTAGGGTATGCCCTCGCAGGGAATCGAACCCTGGTCTAAAGCTCCGCAAGCTTTTATGCTAATCCACTACACCACGAAGGCCTAATAGAACTTAATTAAGAGGGGTATTTAAATCTTTAAATTTGCTCTCCATGAATCGAACATTTGCTGTTTCTTCTTATTGACGAAATCTTATCTAGGCTGACCCAGGGAGGCATACTTTTTATAATTTCTATCCTTTCAATGTTTTTTGGATTGTTGCTTCCCATTTCCCCAATTCACCGCGCAAATTGAGGAAAACCGTTAAGAATCACAGTAAAAGTTTTTTCGTAAAAATACGGTGAACCGCCTAATGATTGGATAATCGCCCTAACTTTTTTTATCAACCCGTTGGATTTTATGCATAGGGGAATGAAGGGGTATTGTTTTTTCTTGTCATAATAATAGCACCCATCAGTGTCAAAAAGTCCTCTTAGAAAAGCGTAATATATTGTTTTGTCTTGGCTTTTGGTAATGCATAAAATAAGTCTAGTTGGTTCGTATATAATTATATTTTAGGTTTCATGCCGCTATGCGCTAGTTTTGTAAGGGAAAATAACAAATAATTTCATTTGCTTTTTAAAAATTGGGATTTGGGCACATTAACTCATTATGTTGGACAAACACAACTATTAAAAAGAGGTGAAGTGCAATAATTAATTATGAACGCTAAAAGTGAGTGTATTCATCTACTGTAAATCTAAAACATTTAGCGTTAGCTCATGGCAAAAAATAAACTATTATAACCTTGCCGTAAGAGTAAATAATTCATCTGGTTGGAGTGGTGCAGTAGTTAGCATCGAAGCCTGTGGAGCTTTGGACCCGGGTGCAATTCCCGGCCCCGACCTTATTTTTAATTAAAAAAATATGTGGTTTTTTTTATGGGTAAAGATTTTCAAACAGTTCGAGGCATGCGAGACCTTGTTGGTGAAGACGCATTAATTGAAGAATTCCTTGAAAGTACTTTTAGAAAAGTATTTGCAAAGTATGGTTTTGTGCCGTTAATGACGCCTGCGGTGGAAAACTTTGACCTCTTTAAGGTAAAGGGTGCTGCTGGCGAAGCTATACGTGATGAAATATACTACTTTAAAGATAAAAGTGAAAGAGAGCTAGGCTTAAGATTTGAATTTACTGCATCACTCGCAAGGGTGGTGGCGACTAATCAGCTGAAAATGCCTTACAAAAGATACCAAATCGGTGAAGTTTATCGCTATGACAGACCGCAAGCAAAACGCTACAGGGCATTTATTCAAGCAGATGCGGATATACTTGGAGTAGCAGGACTTAGCGCAGAGCTAGAGTTATTTCTTACTCTAAAAGATTGCTTTAATGCACTAAAACTAAAACCAGTTTTTATTGTAAACTCGCGAAAATTACTACAAGCAGTGCTTGAGAAATATGCGCTAGGTAAAGAACTTGACGCTATGCGCGCACTCGATAAGTTGGACAAGATGCCTGCCATCGAAGTAAAAAAAATGCTTGAAGAAAAAGGGATAGATTCAAAAGTAGTTGATTTAATTGAAAAAAATTCTTTGGAGGAAATTGAAACCATTGTTGGGGCAGAAGCTGAAGGGCTAATAGAAATCAAAAAATTCTTACAAATGGCAAAAGATGCTAACTTAGAAAATGTTAAATTTGATTCACGCCTAGCGCGCGGACTTGAATACTACACTGGGATAGTATTTGAAGCAAAAATTGAAAATGGCCCTAGTATACTTGGCGGTGGAAGATACGATAAATTAGTTGAACTCTATGGTGGGCAAAAAACTCCAGCAGTAGGATTTGCAATAGGGGTAAGCAGATTACTTGATTACTTAAAAGAAAGCGGATTTAAGGTTGGAATGCAAGGAATGTACTTATTTGGAATAGGCTTGGAAACAGAAAAGCTGTTTAAGATTGCTGACGAACTCCGACAAAAAGAAATATTTGTAGAAGTTGACTTCTCGCAAAAAGGCGTTTCAAAAAATATTGAATACGCGCAAAAGAAAGGATACAAATTCGTTGGAATACTTGGCGAAGACGAGATGAAGGCTGGTAAGATTACAATCAAAAACATTGAAACAGGGAACCAAGAACAAATCGTGCTAAAAGAAATTGAGAAAATAAGAAAAATGATAATGTAATTTGATTTGAGTGAGTGCTCGATAGAAAATGATAAATTATTTTTGGAGGAGATAAAGATGAATGGAGAAGAAAACAAAACAACAATTTGCTTAAGTGAACAACTACTTCATCGATCCCCAAACCAAATCAACTGAATTTGATTTACTTCTTAAAGAAAAACTTCTAATATTGCCCAAAAACTCCGGCCTTGAGACTTACAGGCTAGAATTTGATAAAATTTCGAGCAATACGTTGAT
Source organism: archaeon (assembly GCA_037141515.1). Taxonomy (GTDB): domain Archaea; phylum Iainarchaeota; class Iainarchaeia; order Iainarchaeales; family JAAZKV01; genus JAAZKV01. Next base: position 1,279 of record JBAXCL010000095.1, on the reverse strand, counting down.
TGTTCGCGCAGAAGATGTTCCTTTCTTTGTAGAAAAAATTCTTTCAAAAGGAATTCCATGCATAGGACTAACTGGTCGGGATTTATTTAAAGAATACAAACTAAATAATCCAACTTCAAATATTATTGAAGTCAAAAATCTTGGGTGGGCCGATACTCGCACACTATTTGGAAAACCAGTACTCTGCCTTCTTGGACCAAAAGGAAAAAAACCTGATTTATTCAATTCAACATGCGTAATTGCAATAAACAAAAAATATTCATCAATTGCAAAAAATTACCTTGGCAAACTAAAACAAAAAGGTGCAAAGTTTGTTGAATATTACTTGTCCGGCGCAACAGAACTGGCATATGCTGCAGGAATAGCTGATGCAGTAATTGACATAGTCGTCTCAGGAGACTCAGCATCAAAAACAGGACTAAGAGTATATGACCGAATAATTGAATCAGAAGCAGTGCTAGTGGGGGGATACGATGCAAAACTTCAACAATAAAAAATTTTCTATTGGGAAAGTAAATTTTGAAAAAATGAGTGGATTAGTACCAACAATAATACAAGAAAAAAACGGGACTGTATTAGCGCTATTTTATTCAAACAAAGAAAGTTTGAAAAAATCAATAAGAAAAAAAGAAGTCTGGCTTTACAGCAGAACAAGAAAAAAAGTGTGCAAAAAAGGAGCAACTTCAGGAAATACTCAAAGAATTATTAATATTCAAAGTGACTGCGACGCTGACGCACTGCTTTTTACTGTAAAACAAGAAAGTAAAAACAATTCAGTGGGCAAAGCGTGTCATACTGGCGCATATAGTTGCTTTTGGGGAGAAAGAAAATTTGACTCTTTGGCGCTTTATGAAAAAATCGTGCAAAGAAAAAAAAGCGCAAAAACAGGGGCTTATACAAAAACCCTCTTTGAAAACAAAACCCTCCTATCACGAAAACTTCTTGAAGAAGCCGCAGAAGTAGTTCTTTCAAAAAATAAAAAAGAACTCATTTGGGAAGCAGCTGACTTAATGTACTTCCTTTTCGTAACAATGGCAAAAAATGGAGTCACTCTTGCTGACGTGGAAAATGAAAATGCTCGAAGAAATGCTAAAAATGAATCTATGGAAACTAATAAAGAGGTGAGAAAATGAAATCCTTGAGATGAAAAAATTAAATTCTTTGGGAAAAATATATTTTGGGCAACTAAATTCAAATTACTCAGCTAACTTGTCGTTCTAATTACTCACCTTTGCTTTTTATTCTTTTCTTTCTACAATTAATTGGGTTAACATGGGGC
>JBAXCL010000094.1:0-4443 GCA_037141515.1 archaeon | reverse complement strand
ATTTATTCTTCAAAAACATTAATTTCTCATGGCAGAAAGCAAATACGAGCAAGTTGATAACATAAAGCGCAGCAATCTTACAAAGGAAAAAAGCTTTAAGGAAGGAATGCAAGCGACCGAATTTGCAATGCTTAAAGCCCAAGACAAAATAAATGAAAAAAATATAACTGCCCAAAAAAAAGAAACTGACAAATCAATATCAAGCGCAAAAGATTTCCAACTCCCAATAAAAACCCAACAAAGATTTGACAGAGAGTTTGGAAAAGCAAAAGAAAAAAACGCATACAAAACTGCAATGGCGATATTCTTTGTTGCAATAGTATTTGCATTCTTCATGCAACCAAGCATCTTTTTTATTAAAAACGGCAACAATCTTGATCTCATAAATTACTCTAAAAGAGAACTAAAAAACGTCTCCATCTACTCATTCAACGACATTGTAAAAGGCGAAACTAAACCCATGCTGTTTATCGAAAAATTTAATCCAAAAACTGTTCTCCCAATAGAAGGGAAAGAAACAACCGCGTTTTTGGCTTTTGCAGAAAGGCAAATGCCAGCAATAGGATTATTTACTTTAACAAACCAAAACATTAATAATGCTGGAAATCCCAATAGTTATGAGGCAGGAAAGACGCCTCAAGAAATGCTAGATGAAATGTCAAATTCGAATACAGGTGTAGATACTAATGTCTGAAAGTGATAAAAGCGTAATAAAAATAATTCAAAAAATGGTTCAGGACAACGAACCCGAGGAAAAAATAATAAGCAACTTAGAAATCCTTGGAGTAAGCACAGAACAAGCAAAAAGACTTGTGCTAATAGCACAAGCGGATACATTCACACTACTTGCAAGCGAAATTGACTCAATTGTACAAGAAAAAATAACTCTTCAAAAAGAACAAATGCAAAAAGACTCTGCAGAATTTATTAACAACGTACTTGATTTGAAGAAAAAAGACATAAAAATTGAAATGGAAAAAGAATTCTTAAAGTACAAAACTGATTTATACGATAACCAAAAGAAGTTCCAAATTGGGATAAACGATACAATCTCTAAAATAGCTAAACTAAACGAACAATCCCACGTAATGGCAGAAGAAAACAAGAAACTAATTGAAATAATGAACAAAGACTTATCCGAAACAAAACTAAAAGGAATAAAACTAAGACGCTCATTTGCAAGAACACTAATGATGATATTTGGAATAATTCTATTCCTGGCAACAATAGCGATACTCGCGACAAGCTTACTAGGGGAATTCAATGTAGACTACATCACAGCAGGAGTAGTATTTGCATTAGTTGGGGCAGCGTTTATTTACCTGTCTGCGAATATTTGATAGTATAAATAAACTTCAAAACATAAGACTAATAATTCTAAAACTTAAAAAACGCTAAGCAAATAATTAAAATTCAAAAGCACCTTTGCAGAGCTTTTTATTTCTTTCTTATTCCATTTCTGATAGGCGTTTAAATGACAGAACCAAAGCAAAAGAAAGAATTTCAATTCGAGCTAGCAAAGTACCTCTCAGAGAAAGACTTTGTTTACGGACCAGAGCCAGAACTTTACACCCCAGTAGCAGGATTCTACTCATACGGGCTAGTTGGAAAAGCAATGAAGAACAAACTAGAAGAAACAATACGCAGAGTTTTTACTCAAAACAATTTCTTTGAAATGGAATTTCCACTAGTAACCCCTGAGATTATATGGAAAGCGAGCGGACACTTAGACGGATTTAACGACCCAGTAATCAACTGCTCAAAATGCAAAGCAAGCTTTCGCGCTGACAAACTTATAGAAGAACAACTAGGAATAACCGCAGACCACATGAAAGACGCAGAACTAATCGAAACAATCAAAAACAAAGACGTTACCTGCCCATCATGCAAAGGCAGAATGAACCTTGAAATCAAAAGACACTCACTAATGATGAAAACAACAATCGGACGCGACACCGTTGCTTACAACAGACCCGAAACCGCAACAACAACATACTTACCATTCAAACACTACGTGAATTTCTTTCGCGGCAAACTACCATTCACCGTATTCCAAATAGGAAAAGCATTTAGAAACGAAATATCCCCACGCCAACACTTACTAAGACAAAGAGAATTTACACAAGCTGAAAGCCAAATGTTTTTGGACAAAGAACTAAAACAAACATTCCCGCTTTTTGAAGAAGTAAAAAAAACAGAACTCCCGCTGTGGACTGAAAACATGCAAAAAACAAACAAAAAACCAGAATTTATTACACTAGAAAAAGCAATTTCTGAAAAATTGTTAAAAAACAAAGCATACGCTTGGAACTTATGGTTAAGCTTTGAAATAATGACATCACTGGGAATACCAAAAGAAAAAATACGTATGCGCCAACACCACACAGACGAACGCGCATTCTACTCTGACGATACGTGGGACCTAGAAATCGAATTAAACTCATTTGGCTGGATGGAAATAGTTGGAATAAGCGACCGAACAAACTACGACCTAACACAACACGCAAAATTCTCTAAACAAGAACTAACAGTACGCACAGAAGACGGAAAAGTAATTGTTCCGGATGTAATCGAAATTGCGTTTGGAGTAGACAGACCATTTTACGCACTACTTGACTTAGCATTTTCTAGAAGAGAAACTGACGCACAAAGAACAGTACTCTCGCTCCCGCCAAAAATCGCTCCAATCGAAGTAGGAGTATTCCCCTTACTAAAAAAAGACGGTCTGCCAGAAAAAGCAAAAGAAGTTCTAAACGCACTCGCTAATCATAGAACATATTATGACGAAAACGGGAGTATTGGAAAACGCTACTCACGCCTAGACGCAATAGGCGTACCATTTTGCATAACAATCGACCACGACTCACTAAAAGACAACAGCGTAACAATAAGAGAACGCGACTCACTAAAACAAATCAGATGCAAAATTAACGAACTAGATGCTAAAATAAACTCACTACTAAAAGAACAAGAAAAATTCACAATTTAACACAACAAACCAAGAAATGCTTAAGTTCTGGCATTTAAGTCAATTTCCTTAGCAGGCCGAATAGTTTAGTTTTATATACCCTGCTAGGGGATAAAGTTATTATGGACATGCGAGATTCAATCAGGGCAAAGCTGCTAAAAAAAGCTAAAGACCAAATTAACCAAAAGCTTGCGGGACGCGAAATACACATCATAAAAGCAGTAAATTTGCTTAGTGATTTAGACTCCATAACAAACCTACTTAGAGAAAACGCCAGCGAATGGAAAATGCGTAAACCCGTTGGAGACGCACAAACAGAATTTACAATACTTGAAAAAAATGCTGACGTAATGGATACTGAAAAAAAATCTTTAACGGAATTTATTGAAAAAGAAATGTACGCTGAGTTTCCAAACTTTTCAGTACTAGCAACACCAATACTAGGGGCAAAACTACTCGCTAGTGCAGGTTCAAAAAAGAGACTAGCATTCATGCCAGCATCAACAATACAAGTCTTAGGCGCAGAAAAAGCACTATTTGCGCACCTACGAAGAAACGCTAAATCGCCAAAACACGGACACTTATTCAACCACCCACTAATGCAAAAACTCCCAAGATTTAAACGCGGAAGAGTTGCTAGAATTATTGCGGGAAAACTTGCTATTGCACTAAAACAAGATTACTTCGAAGGAGAAGACACTTCAAAGACAGCAATAAAAGAACTTGACGAACAAATAATGAAAATCGCATCAGAACCAATAACTGCAAAACAAGAACTCAAAGAAAAAATGCTTGAAAAACAACACGAAGAAGGATACAACGAAACAACTACTGAAAAATCCCAAGAAAAAGGGAGAAAACCCGCAAGCAAAACATTTACTCCAGAAGAAAGAAGAGAATTTTTTAAAAAACAAAATGAGGGCAAAACAGAAAACATAGCTTCAAAACCAATTGAAGGAACAACCCCAAGCGAAGAAATTACTACTCCGCACGAAGAAAAACCATTTAGAGAAAAAAGCTTTGCTCCAAGACGCGAAGAAAGCTTTGGCGATAGAAGAAGTTACGCACCAAGAAGAAATTCAAATTATGCGCCAAGAGAAGGAAGCTACGGTGAAAGAAAAAGCTATGCGCCAAGAGAAGGAAGCTACGCACCGCGAAGAGAAGAGGGATTACGCCCAAGAAGAGAAAGCAGTTTTGGTGAAAGAAAAAGCTACGGCTCACGCGAAGGCAGTAGTTATCCACGAAGAAGCTCATACGATTCTCCAAGAAGAACATTTAGCCACGGCTCCGAAGGCAGAACAAGCTACGGGCCAAAAACAAGCAACTACGGACCAAGACCTGAAGGAAGCTACGGTGGATACAGAAGCGGCGGAGCACGCGACAGAAACAGCACGGGCGAAGGAAGCAGATACCCCCCGAAGAGAAATTCTTTTAGCGCACCAAGAAGTGCAGGAAGCTACGGCGAAAGAAAAAGT
>JBAXCL010000093.1:0-4464 GCA_037141515.1 archaeon | reverse complement strand
GTATCATATCCCCGCCGAACATGAATGGTTCAAATTTTTCAAGGAGTTTTTCTTTTGCAACAAGTGCTCCTGTTCCTGTTGGGGCAAGCATTTTGTGTCCTGAGAAAGCCAAAAAGTCAATATTCATTGAAGAGAAATTTACTTCGTGGTGTGGAACTAATTGCGCTCCATCAACGCAAAATAGTGCGCCTTCTTTGTGAGTTTTTTTCTCTATTTGTTTCAAATCGGGGCGAGTGGCTACAGTGTTGCTTGCCCCAGTAACACTAACTAGTTTTGCTCCGCGAATTTTTTCCTCAAATTCATTCATATCAAATTCATATTCGCCATCAAGTCCAACATACTCTAATTTCACTCCGATTTTTTTCTCTAAGTATTGCCATGGAACAATATTTGAGTGGTGCTCCATTTTTGAGACAATGATTTTATCCCCTTTTTTAAAATAATCCGAGTTAAGTAGTGAGTACATTACAAGGTTCATTCCTTCGGTAGCGTTTCTAACAAAAACAACTTCGTTTCTTTTTGCCCCGATAAATTTTGCAACTGTGTTGTGTGCATCTTCGTGTTCGCGTGATGCTTCTTCGCTTAAGATGTGGAGTCCTCTGTGGACATTCGCGCCGACATTTTCGTAATAGTGTCTCTCTGCGTCAATTACTTGTTTTGGTTTTAGCGAAGTTGCTGCATTATCAAGGTAAACAATTCTTTTCCCATTGACTTTTCTAGCGAGTACAGGGAAATCTTGTCGTATTTGTTCTACATTCATAACATTAAAACTGAGTAAAAGACAATTTAAAAACTTGGTTAATAAGTAGTTTTAATTATACTAAGCGACTCTAATTAATGAGTTAGTTGTTCAAATAAAAGTTATCGGTGATTTTTGTGTTATTTGATTTGCATTTACATTCAAGATGTAGTATTGATGCGCTTTCAAAACCTGAGACAATAGTTAAAGTGTGTAAAAAGAAAGGAATTGGTTTTGCACTAACTGATCACAATAATATGGGTGCTTATTCTGCAAAGCCTTCAGTAAAGCAACTTGCAAAGAAAGCTGGTGTTTTTATTGTTCCTGGCGAAGAAATTAAGATTTTTGAAGAGAAACATAAAGCTAGTACTAAGGAAAAAAAAGCCAAAGTCGCTGGGGAAGTAGTAGCTTATTTTTTACAAAAACCAATAATGCCAGCTACGTTTGAAGAAGTTTTTGATAATATAAAATCTCAAGGCGCACTTCTTTCCTGTCCTCACCCTTTTGACTGGCCAAGAAAGAATTTCAAAGCGTTTCCAAAATATTGGAAAAAGTTTGATTGTATGGAGATTTATAACGCTCGCGCTTATTACAGCGGATTAAATAAAACCGCTCAAAAGTTTTACAATGGGAAAATGGTTAATGGAAATATTGCTGCGCTTGGAGTTAGCGATGCGCACACCCCTGAAGAGATTGGTAATGGTTTAACAAAAATTGATGCAATAAACGAGGAAGAGTTTAGAATGGAAATAAAAAAGTGCCGAACAGAAGTAATCCCTAACGCAAAAGCAAATTTTTGGTGCCACTTTCAAACCCAGCTCGCAAAGAGAGACTTGGCGAAAGCAAGGTAGAAAAAGTGTGGTTTAATTATTGAAATAGTAAATATTTATTGTTGAGTTTATTTGGGGGAGTATTATTAAGTTTAAAGTTAATTAGTTATTAAGTTTAAAGTTAATTAGTTATTAAGTTTTTGGTGATGATTTGCTTTCAGTTTTAAGAAATAATGTTAAGCCAATTGCTGAATTTTTTGCAAAACCATTTATTTTACTAAAAATTGATCCTAATTGGATTTCTGTTCTTGGTTTAGTATTTGCTCTTATTGGTGCTTTTTGCGTTACGCAAGCTAGTTGGTTCTTGGCGTTAATATTTTTTGTTCTGGCTCCACTAATGGATTTAATTGATGGTACTGTTGCGCGTGCGTTAAATAAGCGCTCTAATTGGGGAAATTATTTTGAAACGATGATTGATAAGTTCGTTGATTTTGCGATGATTGGTTCATTTGTTTTCATTCCTGTACTAGCCGTCCCTGCGGTTCTTGCACTTGGTTTTAGCGCGATTTCGAGTTACGCAAAGCCCCGCGTTGCGTTAATTGTAATTACTGATAATCGTGATTGGCCTGCTATTGGCGAGCATGCTGATAAATTAATTTTAGTGCTTGCTGCGTTATTGCTTGCTTCGGTCGGAGTGAATATAATTTCATTATTCCTTTTCCTAATCGCAATAATTTCCGCGATTGGCGCAGTACAAAGAATGATTTATGCAAAAAAAATGATTGCTGAAGCTGAAAAAAAAGGGAATTTGCTTCCTTATATTAAAAAAAGAAAAGAAAGGTAATTATTTTTTTTGAATAAATAATTACTATTTGAAATTAATTATTTTAGAAGTAATTCTTATTGTTGCCATGTGAGTTTTGGGTAGTTGTCTGTGCGCCAAGTCCAGATTGAAGTGTCCCATACTGGGGCTGTGGTGTAAACCGGATTTGTTGCGCTGTATAATGATGTGTAATTTGCGCTAGTGTATTTTGTGCAGTTTGCGTCTCCGCCTTGGTAGCATATTGTTGCGTTATCGTTTGTGTTTGAATCGTACCAATGTATGTTGATGATTGTTCCTCCGGAGACTAGTCCTATTGCTCCGTTTAGGATTGTTGCTGTGCCGGTGGTCCTAATTATTTGTCCTGTTGAAAATGAGTTTGTTATTGAGTTTGATGTTGTGAAGTATCCTGTTATTCCGCCTACGTTGTTTGCTGCCATTACTGTTCCTGTGTTGTATGAGTTGTTTACTGTTCCGAGACTTCCTATTATGCCGCCTGTGTAATTGCTATTGGTTCCTCCGCTAATTCTTCCTGTGTTGTATGAGTTGGTTACTGTTCCGTTTGTTCCGTTTATTCCGCCAGTGTTATAATTTCCATTTACATTTCCTGTGTTGTAGGAATTATTTGTTGTTCCTGCGTCGCCAAGTATTCCACCTGTACTTGATCCAGCATTTATTGTTCCTGTGTTGTATGAGTTGTTTACTGTTCCTGTGGCCCCAAGTATTCCGCCTACTCCAAATGATCCGTTTATTGTTCCTGTGTTGTATGAATAGTTTGCTGTTCCTGTGATTCCAATTATTCCCGCAACTCTATCTATTCCATTTACTGTTCCTGTGTTGTATGAATAGTTTGATGTTCCATTTATGCCAACTATTCCTCCGACTTCATATAATCCGTTTACTGTTCCTGTGTTGTATGAATAGTTTGCGATTCCTTGGTTGCCGATTAGTCCTCCAACGTATCTGCTTGAGCTACCGCTAATTGTTCCTGTGTTGTATGAATAGTTTGCTGTTCCCCCGGCGCCAATTAGTCCTCCTAGATAGCTTCCCCCAGTTATTGTTCCTGTGTTGTATGAGTTGGTTACTGTTCCGTTTGTTCCGTTTATTCCCCCAGTGTTTGTGGAACCGTATATTGTCCCTGTGTTGTAACAATAATATATTTTTCCGTATAATCCGCTTATTCCTCCGACATAATTTTGTCCTGTAATATTTGAGTCTATTAGTCCTAAGTTGTTTATATCTTTTCCAGTGCTGTTTGATATGTATCCGAATAGTCCGACATAATCTGTGGTTGGTCTATATATGTACAAGTTTTTTATTGTGTGGTTGTTTCCTTGGAAACTTCCGTTGAATCTGTTTGAGTTGTCGCCTATTGGTTTCCATCCGCTTCCTTCTCTATATGCTGGGTTGCAGTTTTTGAAATCTAAATTGTTTTGTAGTGAGTATGCCCAGGCTCTTGTTGTTGCGTTGTAATCTATTGTGTTCAAATCGTCGCATGTGCAGATTGGGTGTATTGCTGCTGCGTTTGTGTTCCAATCAAAGCAGTTGTTTTGTAATAAAAGTTGGGTTGTTTGGGTTGGTGTGATGGTTGGTATTTGTGTTGGTGCAAGTTTTGTGGTGCTTGTTTGGTTTTTTGTTATTCCGTTTTGGTTGGTGTATGTGATTGTGATTTGGTTTGATTTGGTTGCGCCTTGGTTTTGTTTGTTTAAGTAAATTGCTTTTGTTTCGCTCATTGAGAGTGTGAAGTTGTCTGGGTATGAGGTTACTCCGTTTATTGTTATGGAGTTGATGGTGTTGACTTCGTTGGTATTATTTTTTAGTACTATTAGTAGATTTCCGTTTGTATCAGTTACTGAATCTGTTATTGCTAGTGGTTGTGTTGACCAGTAGAGTTTTGATTGTTTTTCGTTTACCCCGATTGCGCTGTCAAGTGATCCAGTAGCGAGTCCAACTACAACAAGTGAAATTACAACAACAATAGCAATTATTACAATGTATTCAATTGTTCCTTGAGCTTTATTGTTGTTTTTTTGCATAGTAAAAACAATGATTTTAAGGTTTAAATCGCTTTCTATTTAGCGGACTTTGGGACAAAATTATGGTAATTTAGCGTTTTAGGATGACGATGTAGGCTC
>JBAXCL010000092.1:0-4474 GCA_037141515.1 archaeon | reverse complement strand
TTTTAAAAAAATTAGAAACGAAATGCAAACGGAGATGAAAAAGAAATGATAAACACAGAAAAAAGATTAAACTTATTTAACGGAGATTGTCTTGAAATAGCGAAAGCAAGAGTAAATCAATACGAAAATCAAACGAGGTTATTCTAATGGGCGGACTAGAGGAGCTGATTTAAATGGAACGAGAGTATGAAATTGGAGTATGGTATAAATTAGAGACGTTTGACAAGCTTTTTTTTACAGCTTGTATAATAAGCGAAACAGATTTAAACATCAAGTTTGATACAGTAAGAAACGAACAACTTATATGGGCTAAAAGAGACATCAAAAGAGCTACTAAGTTAGAACGAAACGGAAGTGATTTTTAAATGGAAATAGAACTAACACAAATACAAGAAAAAGAATACGACACAAACATAAATCAATTAAGACAAGATATTTACAAATTATTGTTGCAAAAAGAAAAAGATCACGCAACAGAAATATTAACAACTCAATTAAAAAGAAAATATTGTTTTTACACAACAAGATTTGATGAACAAAACGAGATTTATTATTATAATGAAGGAGTCTATAAACCTGAAGGCAGAACAATAATAAAAGAATACTGCAGAAACATTCTTCAAGAAGCTTACACAACTCCGCTAGCTAGTAGAGTTGAAGCTAAGATTGAAGCAGATACTTTTATAGAACAAGAAAAGTTTTTGATCCGGCACTATCATGATAAAATAGCTTGCTTAAACGGAATAATTAACTTAAAGACTTTTGAATTAGAACCTTTTAGCCCTAAAATGATTTTCTTCACAAAAGTAAATGCTAAATTTGACCCTACAAAGAAATGTGAGAAAATAGATTATTTTTTAACGAGCATTCTCCCGGAAATAGAGGACACAAAAACGATTTATGAGGTTTTTGGTTATTGTTTGCATGGAGGATATTCTATACAAAAAATGGTTTTGTTGATTGGTGAAGGGGAAAACGGAAAAGGACAGCTATTAGAATTGCTGCGACAGTTTCTTGGAGAAGGAAATTATTGTGGAATACCACTCCAAAAACTAGAAGGAGGAGACTTCAAAGAATACGAACTATTTAGAAAGCTTGCTAATATTGGAGCTGATATTAGTGATTCTCCTTTAAAGACTACAGCAAAACTAAAAGGACTTTCAGGAGGAGATTCAATTAACGCTTCAAGAAAATTCAAAAACGATTTAACTTTTATTAATGAAGCAAAACTAATCTTTTCAGCAAACAAGCTCCCAAAAACTTATGACTTAAGCCACGCTTTTTTTAGAAGATGGGTTTATTTGCAATTCCCTTTCAAGTTTGTCACAGAAAAAGAATTAAAATCAAACACAAAAGAAGACAATCTTAAAATAAAAGTTCCTGAAATAGTCAAAGGACTTTTAACAGAAAATGAATTAAGCGGTTTATTGAACCAAGCTTTGATAGGTTTAAGCAGATTATTCGTGAACAAAGACTTCACTGCATCAAAATCTAATAAGGAAACTAGGAATTGGTGGGTTAGAAACTCTGATTCTTTCCTTGCTTTTTGTGATGAAATATTAGAGCCAACTGAAACAGAGTTAGAATGGATCACAAAAGACGTTTTGAGAAAACACTATCAAAAGTATTGTAGAACTCACAGATTAATGCCTGAAGGAGATAAGCATATTCATGAAATAATGGTGAGGGATGTTGGGGCTTGGGAATCACAGTTATCAGATGAGTCTCGGGAAAGAGTTTGGAAAGGAATAAAATTTAAATCTAAAGGAGATGTGGTTTAAATGAGTAAATATCACGACTTTAAAGATCATGAAATCTGTTTTTTTGATTCAAAAAAAGTGTTGCCTCCAATAAGAGGATATAAAGCAGATTTTGAAACATTTATAGACTTCATACCACAATATGAACATCGATTACTAACTCAACCATATAATACATATTGTAGTATCTGCCAATATGAATCAATTCCATTATTTCCAATACAACCAAAAAAACTTAGGTGGGAAAAGTTTAAGGAGTGGGTTTCAGTACGCGATTTAAGCATTAAAGGGATAGATTTTTTTATGGATTTTGACGGAAAAGACCTAAAAAGCACGTTTCAAGACGTGAAAAACGCTAGGGAGCACCTTTTGAACCTAATTGGCAACAGTTCAATCTACCTCAACTGCTATTTTTCAGGAAACAAAGGATTCCACCTACTAGGAAAGATGGGTGAAAGTTTTGGAAAAACCCCGGCCGCTAAGTTAAAAAAGAATTACGAAATCGCTATGCAACTAAAACTATTATGTCCAACAATCGACGAAACAATCTACGATCTAGCAAGAGTAAGAAAACTAATCGGCAGCAAAGTCCACTCGCCCCAACTAGGCGAAACAAGAGTAATAACCTGCGACAACGACCAAGACTTTGAAACTATACAAAAATTACTTAATAACAAAAACTACTCTGAATGGGAAAAAATGCCAATAAAAAGACTAAACAAAATAGAATTAACAAACGGACACAAACCATAGGTTTATAAACATATACTAACATTATATTAATGGTGATTCAATGAAAGGATTAACAATTAGTTTAGAAGGAAAAGGAATAAGAACAAGAAAAGCACTACAAATACAAGACGTGGTGATGTAATTGAGTAACGCAGGTAAAGAATGGATAGCGATAATTCGAAAAGAAATACATCGTTGTCCTTGGTGTGGAAAATTAACCATTAACCAATTTTGTTTAGATGAATGCAAAATGTTTTATTGTGCAGAAGACGAACAAAAAGAATACTTAGGTGATAAACAATGAGTAGTCCTGGTATTGATAAATGGATCGAGGAAGCTCCGGAAAGCTGGGCAAAACTAGCCGACACCAAAAAAGGAAAAAAGAAACTCGGTTACAACAACTGGAAAAAAAAGTTTCTCGAAGGCGCAAAAAACGAAAACAAAGACTACCTAGAAAAATACCTAACCGACCAACAACTAAAAAAAATATACACCAACGGCTACGGCGGCACAACAAAAACCACCACTACAACAACAATCCAGCCAACAAAACCCACAACAATCACAGTTACGCGAAAAACAAAAACCTACACAAGAACCAACACAAAAAACTGGGGAAACCAAGAACAATACGTTTTACAATTAGCAGCAAAAACAAAACCCACGTCCCAAGAATACAACAAATACGTAAACATACTAATGAACACCGGCCGAACACGACAAGCCACAACAAAAAAAATACAACGAACAAGGAAAGGATTAAAATAAAAAAACCAAATATTATTAAGTGAACAAAGTGATGCGTTATGGTTGATTATTGTGTTCATAATTCTACTAAATTGTGTAGTTGGTGTAAGCAACAAAGGAAAGAGGGTGCGAAAGACTTAGCTAGAAAAGTTTGGAGTTTATTAAACAAAAATTCAAATGATGCAGATTGCTTGCAAGAAATAACTTTAATGTTAAAACCATTAGTAAAAGAAGGTAAGGGAACAAAGTGATGCGTTATGACTGGAATTGGAATTTGTGTTATGTGTCAGAAGTCAAATGGAACAGTTTGTGGTCATTGTTATGGAATTGCACTCGAACACGAAAGGAATAAAGCAAGGAAAGAGGGTGCGAAACAAGAACTTGAAAGGTTACTAAAAGATGTTAGAGATATTATTACTTATTCAAATGGCACTTTTTATAAAATTGAAATTGAAAAATTAATTGAAGATTATTTGAAGGAGTTGGAAAAGTAAAACGGAGCTGATGAAATGGAATTTGAATATAAATATATAAAAACTCAAGAAGAAGTTAGATTTTGCATTAAGCAATGTGAGGGCAGGCATACGCAACAAGTTGTGTATTCTACTTTTCATGATGCGCTTACGCAAGTTTGCTTTGGGTGCAAAAAGATTAGAACAAATTTAAAGGTGGTTGAATAATGGTTGCCTGGTATAAGGTTTTGGATAAAGATTATAAAGCAAAAGATGGGGGCTCGTTTGATTATGTGCCTTTCGTTGATGGTAAAAAATGGACTCCCGAAATAAAAGACTTAAAATTATGCGGTTCGGGTTATCATGTTACTAAATACTGGAACATGTTTTTGACAGATTCTTCTAATAAGATTTTTGAGGTTAAAGTCAAAGGACTTGTTGAAGAAGAAGTTTTGGCTGGAGTTTGCGAAAAAGCAGTTTGCAGTTCTTTAAAAATTGTTAAAGAATTTATTCCTACTTATAAGGCTGATTTAAACACAGGCTACAGGAACACAGGCAACAATAACACAGGCAACAATAACACAGGCGACTGGAACACAGGCAACAGGAACACAGGCTACAGGAACACAGGCGACAATAACACAGGCAACTGGAACTCAGGCTACAGTAACACAGGCTACAGTAACACAGGCTACAGGAACACAGGCTACAGTAACACAGGCTACAGTAACACAGGCTACAGGAACACAGGCAACAATAACACAGGCAACAATAACACAGGCG
>JBAXCL010000091.1:0-4671 GCA_037141515.1 archaeon | reverse complement strand
TGAAGCAGGTGACCTTTTTTATTTAATCAAAAAGTGGCAAACTCAGGTATTAAGGTGATTTGAAATGATAGAAAGATTATTCGCAGATTATTTGAAAGAGTACAATAAAGCCAGGGGGGTTACTTCGCTTGGATAATGAAATATTCAAGAAGTGCGTAGAAATAGCTGCTAAAGAGCTAAGTGCAGAAATGGGGATTTCTTTGGAAGAAATTAAGTTTAGGTTGCCTCATTTCTTTGCTTAAGTTGATTAACCATAGTTTGCTGAACCTTTGCTATATTATCACGATTATATTACAATATTATCAAGATAATATTAAGCTCATGTTTTTGTCAGATCACTTTTCGCATAAACCTATTTCTTTGATAGTTCCTTGGGTAGTTTTGGTTAGAGGGACTTCTTTTTGTTAAGTAATTTAGATCAGCTACTGCTACAGGGTGCGAAATGGCAGTCATCTTTTCGCAGGTTTTAGAATTTATTGAGGAATTCTTTTCAATTAAATCTAAAATGTTCTTTTGGGTTGAGGACAATTTTTCTACCCCCTTTTCTACCCCTTTTTCTACTCCCTGCTCTTTTCTGACTCTATTAGCCTCACTTCAGGGGCAACTGTCAACTTCATTCTTTTATTTTTTTACCTTCCAGTACCCCCCTTTGTCGGGTCCAATGCGTTCTATAATGTTTTTTTGCTTCAATTTTGAGAGGTTTTCTTTTATTTTTCTTTCGGATATTAGGATTATTTTTGAAAGTTCTGCAGCCGTAATGTACTGGTTTTTGGTTATTTCTTCAGTTATCTTTCTTTGATTTTCAGTGACCTTTACAGTGACCTTTACAGTGACCCCTTCTTTTAATCTGTCTTCTAGGCTTGCTTTTTGGAGGTCGGGTCGGTTGAATGCTACTGTGAACCAGTCTTCGTCGGCTTCTATTTTTGGTCCTTCAAGTTTGTATTCTTTCATTGCGTCTCGCATTCTTCTTATTCCTGAACCTGCTTTTTCGATGAGATCCATTCTGTGCATTAAGCCAAATAGTAAAAGGTTTCTTGGCAGGCTTATTTTTCCTAATTCTGAAATTTTTAGTCCCTTAACAAGACCTCCAGCATTGACGAATTCTATTCTGTCTGAGTAAATGTACACGCTTATTATTGCATTTGAAAAGTAGTTCCTGTGAGCAATTGCATTTAGAAGAGCTTCTCTAATTGCATCTTCGGGCAATTCTAAATGCTCTTCGTGCGGACCACCTTTTATTATGAACTCTTTATTGAGTTTGGATTTTATATAAGTAATTGCATTTTCGTAACTTGAGTATAAATCGCTATCAAATTCTGCGCTGTCAAGAATTTTGTATTTACTTTTGCCTTGAAATAATACACAAATTATTTGGGCGTTAGTGATGAATCTGGTTACATTATTTGCAAATAATAGTACGCCCGCATTTTTCATTTTATGTTCTTCAATAAGTGAAAGGTTTCTGAATAAATCAATTCTATCCTTTGGAGGAGTTATTTTTGATTTTTTCAAAAATGTTTCAAATGCTTTGTCATCAATGTCTTTTTCTATATCAAATTTTTGGTTGATTTTTTCATCAAACAAGAGCAACCCTTCTTTTTTGAAGAATTCTCTTATCTCATCTCTGGTTAATTGCTGAGTGTTAGTGCCTTGTCTTTCGTAAAATTTGCCGCTGATTGAATAAGGTTTATTGTTTCCTTCTGGAACAGTTATAATAAGCACATTTTCTACTGCTTCAATCACAACCCCAAGTTTTGGATCAAGATTTCTTGAAATGTTCTGGATTTGAGATTTAAGTCGGTTAGTCGGATTAACACCAACTATTGCCCCCTTATCATTAACTCCAAGCAATATTCTTCCGCCAACTGAGTTGGCGAAAGCACACATTTCTTTGTCAAGCGAGTCTGTGAAGTTTTCTTTGAATTCAAGATTATATCCTTCGCCAAGAGCAATTAGCTTTAGTAATTCATCTTTGTTCATTTTTTCACTAATCATATAAGCCAACTTCATGTTTTAAACTTTTCATAACCATTTTGCCGGTTCGACGCAGTTCAATTTCTTATTTGTTTTAACTCTTTTGCCATTATTTCTTTTACTCTTTGGGTTAGTTCTAAATCTGTGAGTGTTTTTCTTTGTATTTCTTCTTTTTCTTCTAAGGCGTGAGTTTTTGTGGTTGCGAATGGGTTGTGTTCCTTTTCTAGCATTTCAAAATAATTACTTTTGCACTTTTCCCAAGTAATTTTCCCATAAACATTCATCATTCCTTTTTGTGACCACCCAAGCCAATAGTTCCTATGTACATCACTCCAATTGTCTGTTCTTGAAACAAATAAGTGGCGTAAATAGTGGAAGGATTTGCCTTCAGGCCAAGTGATTTGCATTAAAGCATCTTTTTGTTTTAGGTTGTATTTTTTTAATTCGCTTTTGAATAAGTGGCTTGCGTTTTGATAATCTAGCATGTTTCCGTTTTTGTCACAGAAAAGTAGTGCGTTTGAATTGTTTTTTTGCGGATGTATTGCTAACCAAGATTTTAGGTAACTTTTTGAGGCGTATAGGATTATTGTTCGTTGAGCTGTTTTTGATGATTCAAGGCTTGCTAAGTAAAAGTCTTCTTTTGGTTCAATACTTGTTATTTTGAGAGTCATGCATTCAGAGAAACGTAAACCCGAATCGTAGAGTAAAGCGATTAGCGCGGATAGTTGGGTTTTTGTAAAACTTGGTTTGGATTGTAAGTAATCACAAAAAGCTTTGATTTGATGAACATTTGGTTCACTCATCTTTTTCTTTAAAACCCCTCTTGGGTTAAACGATAAGCGTTCATTTAGTTCCTCAGGCAAAATAATTAGTTTTTGGTTAAATAATTCAGGTTCTCTTCCTTTATTCATGTGCTTTAAGAATTTAAAGAACTTTTTGATTTGAGTAAGAATCTTTTGCAATGAAGCGTTACTTAATTGTCTATCCGAATCAATAAAAGAATCGTCCCCCATTCTCTGCTTGGCACTCCGTTTCGTGTGAGCTAACCACCACAACTCTGCTTTTTTAACAAACTCTGGCGATTCCAAGTCAGTTGATTCTAAACCAGAATTCATTACAAATTCAAAAGCTATTTCACAACTTCTTTTTACTCCAGCCCAGCTCATAGAATTATTTTGAGCAAGAGATTTTTCTAAAGACAAGTATTTCTGAAAAGCTTTTTCAAGAGAAGAGTTAGTAGAAGATTTTGTTTTCTTCTCAAAAACTAAAAAACGATTTTTCGATTTATGTAAATCATCAGCACTAATTGAATCTTCATTTTGTTCTCTAGGCATGAATAATAATTGGAGCGAACAAATTAAAAACTTTGCGCCCCAACATGGTAAAGTATAATGACGCCCTTGGGAGGACTTGAACCTCCGACCTATCGATTAACAGTCGAGCGCTCTACCTGCTGAGCTACAAGGGCCTTAACTGATAACTGGGCAGAATTGCTTTGCAGAGCCACCAAGCTATTAAGTAAAATCACTTTGTAATTGTTTATAAAGTTTGCCAGTTAGCTAATTTTGACGATTTCCATCGCTTAAGGCGACCTCGAATTTAGCGCACCCTTTGGAGGATTTTCTAGCAAATACATTCTGACATTTTTCTTGAATTGGTCTAAGTACTGCGGAGGAAAGTGAGCTCCTGCGGCAGGAATATGCCCTCCGCCGTTGGCTTGCGGAATATCTTTAACTCCTGCGCGAGCCAAGTTACCGCAATTAACATTAAAGTCTTGTCTTCTAATTGAACACTTAATAGAATCGCCAGGCTGTTCAAAAATAATAATTGTTTTATTTGGCAAGTCAGTAGAAATTATAGTTGATAGTTTTCCTGAGAAACGATTATCAGATTTAAAGAAACACAACTGCGCGTCATCATAACATTCATTTTCTTTGTAAAACTTTTCTTTCAAAAGCTTTAATCTGGCATCAAAGAGTTTTTTTAATCCGACATACTCTGAAGTGAGAAGCAGTTTTGGGCTCTTAACAGAAATTAAGAACTCTGCGAGAGAATTAATTTTTTCCGAGTACTGGGAAGTAATGCATTCAACTATTTCGGCAAGAGTCGCAAGTTTTTTTGGTGCAAGTTTATGCTTTGTGGCGGTTTTTTTTAAAAAATCTCCCCAAGTATCCATTGCGAAATCTCCAATTACACCGATAGAGCAAATCCAATCCCGCCCCCCAAATAAATCAAAAACCATTTTTGAGGTTGGATACTTTGAAGGCTCGATTTCTGAAAAACTACTTGGCTTAATTACAATACTTTTGAAAGCATTTCCCCTTACAACATCACGCTGATGATGATCAATGTCTAAAAATGGCCCAGTCGCATTACCAAGATCAGCAATAATTTCTGAAACAAAGCCGTCGCTAAGATCAAGGAAAATTGTTTTCTCAGGAGAGAATTGTAAAAAACTCTGTTTTGGATAAGAAAAACCTTTTGTGTAATGATCATAGAAAAAAATCATTGAATTTACTTTATTTTTGTCAAGGAACAACTTCATTTGAACAGCAGCAGTCACACCATCAGCATCATTATCTGAAATTATTGCAATTCTTTTGTCTTTTTCAAGCTCTAAAAACTGTAAAATTTTATTAGTCTAGTTTTGAAGCAATTGATTCGCGGGGGAACTCTTTTTAGGAACTCTTTTCTTTA
>JBAXCL010000090.1:0-4702 GCA_037141515.1 archaeon | reverse complement strand
CTATTAGTACTTGCGGGAATGCTTTGATTTTCTTATTTGTTATAAACTTCTGCAAATTTTCTTTTACAAATCCAGGCCCGGCTAAGAGTATTTTTTTTGGGGCTAGTCCGATAATTTTTTCAAGTATTTGTTCAAAGTAATCGCTTTTTTCCTGTTCAAATCTCTTCCCGTGTTTTTCTTCTTTTATTGTTGCTTTTTTATTAAGCGAGTATTGGTTAACAAATGCCAGTTCTGCGCTTTCATCATCAAGTAGTACAACAAGTATTTTTGATGTTGCGCTAGTAGCCTCTGCTTTTTTTAGTCTTTCAATTTGCCATTGTTTAATTATTAGCTTTTGTATTCTAATTTTTTCTCCTGCTTTAATATCAAGGCTTTGGTGGCTTTTAAGTTCAATATATTCTTCCGGCTTTCCTCCGACAATTATTCCATTTATGCGTAGATTCTCGCTGTATTCCTGAAAGTGAACATCTTCAACTTGTATTTCAACAAATATGTTTACGCGAATGGTTTTCTCTCCTTCTTTTACAGGTTTTATTTTTCTATCTGTTTGACCAAGCACAATATCGTTTTTATCAATTATTTTCTCAAGGTGCCAAAGGTCTTCAAGGCTTTCTGGTATTGCACTAATTTCCTTGTTTTTTTGGTCAATTTTTAGTATTTTCATAAATATTAGCTGTTTGCAAATAGTTTTAAATTAAATCAATGATATTATTGTCTTGTATGTTGAAGAGTAAATCAAAAACTAAATCAGCAAAATCTGCAGTAATTTCCGAAGCAGTTATTTCTACTTCTAATGGCATTCTTTTGCTTAGGCGTAGTAATAGTAGTAATCTGTATCTTGGTAAATGGCAGCTTCCTGGTGGAAAGGTTGAGCGCGGAGAAACTCCTCAAAAAGCATTAAGGCGCGAAATCTTTGAAGAGACTGGTTGTAAGTGTGCCAAGATGAAGTTGATTAAAAAACTAGATTTTAGTGAGATGTATCGCGGTAAGGTGTCAAAAGTAAATTTGAATGTTTATTCTTGTAAGTTAGATGGCAATATTTTTCTTAGTGGTGATCATTCTAAAGTAAAGTTTGTGAAAAAATCAAAGATTAAAAAGAATCATTTAGCCCCTGTTTCAAAGAAAGCTTTATTTGGTTAAAATAATTTTTTAGCTTATTTTATGAGTAGTAGTTCCCACTTTGTTTTTGTTCTCTGTCAAGCACCGAGTCGTGTTTGTTTATTCGTGGTCTTTTTGTGTCTTTGTCTCTTCTTAGTGTGATATCAAGGTTTTTGAGGAGTTTATTCATTCCTTCGTCTACTTCAAACGGGCCTTCAGCTTTTCCATTTTTAGTGCTTTCTCCGCTAAAAACCATTATTTTGTCACTTAAATAATCAATAAACGCAAGATCATGGTCGATTACTAGTGCTGCGCAGTCTTTGATATCTATATGATTTTTTATCGCTTTTCCAACTGCCAGTCTTTGTTCAACATCAAGGTATGCGCTTGGTTCATCAAGCATGTAAAGATCTGCTTTTTTGCTTAAACATATTGCAATTGATGCTCTTTGGAGTTCCCCGCCGGATAAATTTTTCACTTTTTTTTCAAGGAGTTCTTCAAGTTCAAGGTGTCTTAGTATGCTTTGTCGAATTTCGGGTATTACTCCGACTTCAAATAGTTCAGATAATGTTTTGTCTCCTGTGTATGTTAAGTATTGTGGTTTGTATGATATTTTTACACTGTTTTCAATTTTTGTATTATCTGGAATTATTTCTCCCGCAAGCATTTTCATAAAAGTAGTTTTTCCTATTCCATTTTGGCCCACTATTCCAATTATTTCATTTCTTTTTACAGAATTAGTTTCAACGTCTAAATTAAATTTGCCTAGTTTTTTGGATAGTTTTGGCCACTCTATTATTTTTTCTTTCCTGTATTTGCTTTCTTTCTTTTGGTGAGAAAAGAAATCTATTTCGTAGTCTCTAAATCTAAAATTCTCGCCTTTTGAGTATCCTTCAAGGTATGTGTTTATTCCTTCACGCGTCGTTTTTACTTGTGATGAGAATCCATATACTCTTGGTTTTCCGTACATTAAATTCACATAATCCGAAAGATAATCAAGCAGTATCAGGTCATGTTCTACAACAATTACTGCTGCGTTTTGGGCAAGGCTTCGTATATATTTTGCGGCTCTTAAGCGTTCGCGTATATCCAAAAATGAGCTTGGTTCATCAAAGAAATAAAGATCGGCTTTTTTTAATCCTGCAGCAGCTATTGCAATTTTTTGGAATTCCCCGCCTGAAAGTTTTTCAGCGTCTCTGTCAAGTATTTCTTCAATGTTAAGAAATTTTGCTGTATTTTTTAGTTCTTTTTTGTCATCTACTTTTTCAAGGAGTTCGCGTACCGTGCCTTTTGGTTTTATTGATTCGATGTTTTGTGGTTTTACCGAAACTTTTATTCCCTCTTTGTATAATTTTGTAAAAAATTCGTGGGGCTCTCTGCCACGGTAGTGTTCTATCACTTTTTCTTTTTCGCCTTGTTTTTCTCCAAAATTTGGTATAATGTTTCCTGAAAGTATTTTTACCATTGTTGTTTTTCCTATTCCATTTCTTCCAACTATCCCTATTACTGCTTTTTCTTTTGGGGTAGTTAGTCCGTGTATTCTAAACATATTCTCTCCAAATGCGTGTATTGGTTCGTTTAGATTAAATGACAAATTTATGATGCTTATTGAGTCAAAGGGGCATTTGTTTTGGCAGATTTCGCAACCTATGCATAGTTCTTCTGAAATGTTAGGTTTTTGCCCTTTTTCGTGTATTATGCATTCTTTTCCTGTTCGATTAACTGGGCACACTTTTTCGCATAAGTAGTTTCCGCAGTTGTCAAAGTTGCATGAATCGTAATCTATTACTGCGATTCTTTTTTTTGCGTTCATAAGAATTATTCATTTAGAAAGATATATAAAATCCATTAAAACCAGTTATGCTTTCACGACAAGGGGAGTATTATTTCCTTGTTTAAATCAATAATTATTGAGATTTGACATATATTTGATTGTGCTTTGCAGTTGATTGAAAGTTTGTAAGTATTTGTTGTGCTTATTCTGCTTGGGCTTGTATTTATGCAATATATTGGGTTATTTATGTTTCTAATTGGCATTTTTGCCATAAGCACATTAGCATTTTGGTCGATGCAGGTTTCTGCCCCGCTAGCAAAATCACAATTCTGAGTCATTTCTGCAAGGGTTAATGAAAATGAGGTTATTTCAGATTTCATTTCGGGAATAATTTCTTTAAATGAATAATTTTGTTTTGTTTGCATGTTTGTGGTTAGTAATATTCCTGCAACAATCATTACTGAAAAAAGCAGTAGTACGCCAGCAAACCCTCTTCTGCCAAATTTGTTTTTTACTTCGTTCATTTAATCACCAAGCAAGAATTTTTGTCAATTAATGATTTTGTTGCGTAGTTAAAAGTTATTATTTTTTTGCAGTATTGTTCAATTGAATTGTAATTTGGATTTTTTTGAGCCCAGTTGAAGTAAAGCATCATTTGTCCTTGGGCTTGGCTTTGTATTTGCGTGTTGTTGGTCGTAACTTCGTTTGCTGATGCGTTGTAAGCAAATATTCCTATCGCAAGTATTATTATTGCGACAGCAAAGAACGCTTCAATTGAAAACATAAATCCCCTCATTTTCCCACCTTAATTGTTAATTTTGCTCTTCCTATATTTGGGCTGTTGCAACTCGTTTCGTCAGTAGTAATGCACTTGTTCATGTCGCTAAATCGAGTGTTGTTATTGCACCATAGTACATTCAAATCTATTACTGCGACATTGTTTGCACTAAATGCGGTTGTTGGAAATTTAATCGAATTTCCGCTGCTTAAATTAATTTGTACATTTAAGTCTGATACTCCGAGTCTTTTTTTTAGATCACTAGTATCCAAAACATTTAAATTTATTTTTTCAGTGTTTATTGAGTAGGCTATGTGGGTTGTTCCAAAGTTGCAATCAGACCATGGTGAATTAGCAAGGGCTATTGCGGCAGTTTCGGATTTCTCTTGAAGTTCGTTGTAATTTGTTTGTTCTTTATTTTGGTACAAACTATATTCAGAGATTGCGCCGATTAATCCAAATCCAAGTATTATAATCATCATCGCAATAAGGAAATCTGTCGCAAATAATTGTCCTTTATTTTGCACGGCGTATCACCACTTTCCCATTTGAACTAAAGTTAGTTGTGTCGATAATTGTATTTATGTCTTTGTAAAAAAAAGCATTCGCGTCTTGGCGTAATCCATTAATAGTAATTGATAATATTATTTTGTTCCCGTCAATAATATCCATGTTGGGGTATGTGCTTTTGTAATTTTTGTTTTCATCAGTGAAAAACACTTTTCCAATTTTCGCTTCTATTGAAAAATTTGAGTCTGATATTGCTTGTGTGGAAGTTATTAGTGCTGCAGTTTTGTTTGCGGTGTATTGGAGTTCTTGTTGTATTGTGCTTATTTCGTTAGCTTCGGAGTAAGTTAGTGCAATTGCCCCCATTGAGATAACTGCAAGCAGCACTATGACAAGTGTTAGCAATAAATCAATGCTAATTTGACCTTTTTTCATACCTTAATAATGTTTTTAGTCCTTTTAATTTTTGCGAATCAAATTTTAATTGCTAAATTAGCATAACTTTTATTCTTAACTTCTAATTCACTATTTGCCCATGCCCAAAA
>JBAXCL010000089.1:0-4705 GCA_037141515.1 archaeon | reverse complement strand
ATACTGGCGTTATTTCAACCGGAGGACTAATTAGAATTTCGTTTTCCAGCGTACCAAAAAGTAATATCGAACAATTGTTTAATAATATTTATCAAGCTTGCTTGGAGTGTGAAAATATATGAACTGCAGAGATTTAATGGATAAAAACAGTGCATCAAAACTTGATGCTTTAAACAATACGCACATTGATGAGATTATTTCAAAATACGCAGAACTCTGTAAACCAAAAAATATAATTGTTTTTGATGATTCAAAAGAAGATCTTGCAAAAGTTAGAAAAATGGCTACAGAAAAAGGTGAAGAAACAGCACTTGAAATGAAAGGACACACTGTACATTATGATAATTATTATGATCAAGGAAGAGACGCAGCAAATACCAAAATACTTTTAAGGAAAGGAACTCACATCAGCAAAAGACTAAACACTGGTGAAAGAGAAGAATGCTTAACTGAAATATATTCTATTCTTGACGGAATAATGCAAGGAAAAGAAATGTATGTTAGATTTTATTGCCTCGGACCGCAGAACTCAAAATTTTCATTACTATCCCTCCAAATATCTGATTCTGCTTATGTACTCCACAGCGAAGATATGCTTTACAGACAAGGATATGAACAATTTCAACAATTAGAAGGTAAGAAAAACTTCTTCTACTTCGTTCATTCAGCAGGCGAACTAACTTCAAAAGGCACAACAAAAAATATTGACAAACGCAGAATATACATTGATCTTGAAGGCAACAGAGTATATACAGTAAACAATCAATACGCTGGAAACAGCGTAGGACTAAAAAAACTTGCTCTGCGATTGGCAATAAAAAAATCAAATGATGAAGACTGGCTATGCGAACACATGTTTGTAATGGGCGCACAAAGACCTGGAAAAGGAAGAACAACTTACTTCACAGGAGCATTCCCAAGCGCATGCGGAAAAACGTCCACTGCAATGATACCTGGCCAAAAAATAATTGGTGATGATATTGCATATATTAGAATTGGCGACGATGGACGCGCATACGCAGTAAATGTTGAACAAGGAATATTTGGAATTATAGAAGATGTTAATCCAATTGACGATCCGCTAATTTATGAAACACTAACTACGCCAAGAGAATTAATATTTTCTAATGTATTAGTAAACAAAAATAAACCTTACTGGCTAGGAATGAAAACCGAAACACCAAACGAAGGAATAAATCATTTTGGTGATTGGGTTAAGGGCACAAAAGATAAAGAAGGAAAAGAAGTACTACTCGCGCACAAAAACGCGCGCTACACAATGCGAATAAAAGAACTTCCAAACGTTGATCCAAAAATTGATGACATTAATGGAGCACCAGTTTCAGGAGTAATTTACGGAGGAAGAGACTCAGATACTTCCCCCCCAGTAATAGAATCATTCGGATGGTCACATGGAGTATTTATCGGGGCAAGTATAGAATCAGAAACAACTGCTGCAAAAGTAGGAGGAACACTAGGATCAAGAACACACGACCCAATGGCAAACCTTGACTTTTTAGTAGTGCCACTCGGACTATACATTAGAAATCATTTAAGATTTGGTGAGAACCTTTCACGCCCTCCAAAAGTATTCGCAACAAATTACTTCCTAAAAGAAAACGGCAACTTCATAAATGGAAAAGTGGATAAAAAAGTCTGGTTATACTGGATGGAAGGAAGAATACACGGCGAATACAAAGCAATTTCCACCCCAATCGGACTAATTCCGCATTATGAGGATTTAAAAGAAATATTCTTGGAGACGTTTGGCAAATACTTTACGCACGAAGAATACGAAAGACTATTTTCAATACGCGTGCACAAACTAATTGAAAGACTTGAAAGAATCAAAACTATTTACGAGCAAGAAAATGATATCCCGCAAGCATTCAAGCACCAATTAGAACAACAAATACACAGGCTTGAAGAAGCAAAAGAATTGCACAAAAAAGATGCAATATCTCCATTTGATTTCTAGCACCAAAAAGTAAATAAGTACCAATGAGCTAGTATTAACATGGAACAATTCATTGAATCGGATACGTTCGCGATAATTCTTGTAATTTGCATATTTGCTGGAATTATTATATTCTTCAAGTGGTACTTTGGCGGAAAATGGGTTAATAAAATAAGAATCCCTACACACTTACCAAAAGAAGGATTTCTTGTGCAATTAGTAGGAGTATCTTCACTACTATCCCACAACTCGCTTTTCCCAAAAATTAAACTATTTGAAAACTACTTTGAATACAGGATACTACTTAAAAAAAAGATTAACTACTCTGACCTCGCAAAAATTGAAGTAATAAAATACTCAATTATGCCAAAAGATATTATAATCTACATTAACAACGGTGGACGGTTATGGCTAGCCCCCGGAAATGAACAAAACCTAAACGAATTAGTGAAATTCTTTAATGCAAAAGCAAATCTTTTAGACAGAAAATGATTTTACAACAAAGAAAATAAATAAACTGCCCCAAATAGAACTACTTGGTGAAGTAAATATATTATTAGCGAATGCCTCCCAAGGAATTGCAGCTTTTTTGAAACAAAACTTTTATACCATAAACTTTTAGGCCCTAAACTTTTAGATACAAAACTAGTATTTTCTTTAAGTGAAAAAGCTCTTTTTCCTTTTGAATAAAGCAAATTGCCTAAAAATATTCCAATTAAAAATGCGCCAAACCAAGGAAAAATTGGTTCAAAATCAATTGACTGATAGGGCGTTGATAACCCAACCCAAACTAAATAATTTAACCCCAAGCTTTGAAGATTTATTATCCTTGGCAAAATAATTACTATTAATGCAAGTACTAAAGGAATTAATATTTTTTTTCCAGTTAGTTTTGCAATAGGGATGGATAGAATAATTGAAACCCCAATTAAGTGAAGAATCCCAAAATACACAAATTCCTGAGGAAATATAATGTAAGTTGCTGCCGATACTAAAAGCCCACATGCAAAAATAAACCCCCCTCGCAAAATAAAGTGCTTTTTGTAATTCTTTGCATGATTTTCTGCACTAATTGTTACAACTACCCCTGCTAAAAGAAGAAATAATCCTGCAGTAGCAACTTGAAAAATACCCCAAAAACCTGAATATATGTCAAAATTAACGTAACCAAAATATTTCAAATTCCACAAAAAATGAAAAATAATCATCATTATTATTGCTACTCCGCGAAGCGCATCAATTTCCCAAAAACGAGCCATGTTTAAATTAATAGAGAATGGGATTAAGTAATTAACGGAGTCAATCAACTGCAAGAACTAATCATACATCTGATTCTTCAGTTTGTCTTTGATTACCCTCTTTCTGGTTTCAAGACCATGAATAGTTTCATTTTTTAACCCTGAATTTTTGAGGCTTTCAAATAATTTATCGTTTGAGGCCAGACATTTAGTTGCAAGTCCGATTGAAATTTCTTTTTTCCACACAATTTTTGTTTTATCGAGAAGTTCAAGAAGCTCGACGAATTTTTCAAATGAACTCAAAATACTATTAAATAAAATCTCAGTATTAACATAATCAATATTTTTCGTATACTTATTAATAATATTTGAATCGAGTTCGGACTTTATTTCAGCAAGAGCATAATCAAAAGAAGACAAATACCCATTCACATTTTTTAAATCATTCTCTTTGAAAGACTTGTCCTCAATTGCAGTAATAATTCGCTCAATGCTCTGCCTGAATAGAAGTAATGAAGATCTTAAACGATTAATTCGCTCTTTAAAAGAAATATTATATAACTCCGAAAGAATCGCATTCTGCTTTATAGAAACAAGCCTCGAAGTAACTAGTGCTAAAAGTAATAATCCCACAACCACTTGAATAATAGCTATTAATTTGAAGCCGCCTATTGGAACAATATCCCCAAACCCTGTTGTTGTTCCAGAAACAAAGCTAAAGTATATTGTATCAAAAATGCTTGTTACTTGCGTGTGATTCACAGTGTACTCTAAATGCGCTGTATCAGTAGCTAGAAAAAAATACACCATTCCAAAAATTATTGTTATTGCAATCCACACAGTAAAAATGGCCTTGAAATTAGCTTTGTCAAGCCAATCACTATAATCTCGACTAACCCTTGATTTCATATAAACCTACTCGTAGAAACGTACTCTTTCATCGCATTGTAATAACAAAAGTAGTCAGATATTTAAATTATGCGTTTAGAATGGCTAAGAATATTTGCTACGCTAAATTTATTCTTTTTCACTCTCAATAATAACACACTTATCGGACGTGAAAATAAGTGCATTTTTTTTACAAAACGCTAGCAAATCATCATCAAAACTCCCTGGTTGGAACCAAAAATGCAGTTTTTTTTCTTTAATTTCCCTTAAAACAGATAACGATACTGCAGGAGGAACAACAAAAACAACAATATCGACTTTTTCTTTAATCTCGGCGAATTTTTTAAATACCTTATGTCCAAGTATTTGGGTTTCTTTTGGATTGATTGGGAATACTTTGTTAGAAATTTTTATCAACGCTCCCACCACACGATAACCATACTTTTCAGCATTATTTGAAGCCCCGACTACAGCAAAACTCTTTCCTTTAAGATTCATAAAAACAAAGTAACTCCCCCCCTAACCGCTTAAAAAACTTTTGATTTAATAATTATTTATGCAAAACAAACTTATTTTACTGTTTGATTCAATCCGCGATCCAAGAGACATAGCAGAAGTAATT
>JBAXCL010000088.1:0-4730 GCA_037141515.1 archaeon | reverse complement strand
TAATTAATTCAATAGTTCATTTAATTTATCCTCCAAATTTACTTAAACCCAATGCTTAATCATTAATTTTTTTTATTTGAGACAAAAATTACTAAAATGATAATAAGTCCTCATATTTTTTTTGTTTATCAGACATTTAAAATATAGTTATGTATTAGTACCCAACAAAATATTTATATACTACATTGTGAATAAATCTCCCTACGCGGAAAAATTTGATTTGGAAAGGTTGGTGAGCCTATCCTAAAATAATCGGAATGAAGATTCCGAATCCAAAAACAAAACTCTCTAAAGTGTTTTAAGCAGCGAGAAAGCGATTTCTTGCACTTAATTCGCTCGAAGGTCTTGGCAATAATTGCCAAGGCCAATCTCTTTTACCTAGTTTTGCACGCAACAATTTTTTTTCAAATTAAAGTAGAAACAAACTAAGCAACACAAAATTTATTTTTTTAGAAAATCAAAGCGCCAGTATTATGTCTAAGCTTATTTTTGGCAAAGCACTAGTTTTAGAGCATTGTAATATATGGAATTAGATTAAGAACTAGCGAAGCAACTAAAAGCCATATAAATAATCTGCCAATGAACTTTTGAGTCTCTTTCTTTTTCAACCCCATAAAACTAAAATAAGGAACTAGCATAATCTTCGCCATTCGCCCACCATCAAAAGGATCAGCAGGGAAATAATTAAACGACCCCGCAGCAAAACTAATTATTACTAGAAGAAGCAAAATCATTGAAATGTTACTTATAATTACTTGCGCAGCAACTATCTCTGGTTTTAATTCATAACCAGTGGGGACGGATTCAAATACAACCCCTATTCTTTTTATGCCCAAATCCGCAAACAAGTAAGGCGAAACAGTTATGTTCAAGTCAGATTTTATATTAGTATCAGGATTTTTACGTTCAACTATAAAATTTAAATCGCCAGGACTATTTGAAACTAACCAACTCAAGCCAGTAATATTATTTACATCAGTACCATTCACAGATAAAATTTTGTCCCCGGCGAGCAAAACTCCTTTAGCCGGCGCAGGAACAGTAATCCCACAATATGAAACCGTGTCCCCCACTGAAGAAATTTGAACACTGCCCAAAGCCTTTGCGTACTCCGAATTAACAGTTGTAGAAATCGGCGCCATAGCAAAAACGAAAATCAACATAATTACCCAAGCAACTCCAATAGTTAGAAGGTTGCTTGCAGAACCTGCACTTAGAACCATAAGCGATTTTTTGTCATCAAGTTCATTAAAAGTTTTATCATCCTGCTCAACAAAAGCACCAAGCGGAATAATCCCTGCTAACAACACCCCGACTGATTTAATCTTCACTTTGTAATAAAACATCATTATGCCATGGCTAAACTCGTGCACCACTAAAACTATTACTAAAGAAACCCAACCAATCAAAGGAATTGCGACACCAAGTCCAGGAATTGACGCGCCAGGAATAACAGGCGCAACTGCTGGACACAAATGCTTTGCAGTAAAAATACTCTCAACAGAAAGAACGCCATAACCAAGGAGAAGTGCTAAGGAAAATCCCCCAAATCCAAGGAAAATAAATCCAAATAAACACGGCCAATACAAAGGAGCTAGAATTGGAACACTAAATAAAACCCCTAAAAAATACTGATAAAAAAAGCCAAGCACAAGTACTGAAACAAAAAGAATTCCAGCACGCTTCCACCCCCCAATCTTTCTGCCCCACCAATAATCTATCCCAACAATACCAAAACCAAGAAACATTCCGCCAAGACAAACTTTTTCGAACCACTTGGCATGATGAGCAATACTTTTTATAAAATTAATAAAGTGCTTAGTTTTAAGCATTGTAA
Organism: archaeon; assembly: GCA_037141515.1. Lineage (GTDB taxonomy): Archaea > Iainarchaeota > Iainarchaeia > Iainarchaeales > JAAZKV01 > JAAZKV01. The sequence goes on along the minus strand of JBAXCL010000088.1, from coordinate 2,893 downwards.
TAACATACTTCCATGCAAAAGGCGTAGAAAAATCAAACCTAAGCCAAAAAGCATTAAACGCAATTACAACACCAACAATACCAATTAACCAAACCCAATTATTTTCACCCTGCAAAAATAACAAAACTATTGCAAAAACTACAAGCAACCCGCCAAGAGCTAAAAAAGAATTAAGTTCCTTTGCAGACGACTTAACATAAGGAAAAATCTTTTTCTTATCCACAACATGCTTTTTTTGTTTAAAAGTACTGCTTAATTTCGCAGATTTCTTTCCAACAGATTGCATAGGCATGAATAAAAAAATACACTAACTGGTTATAAAACAAACCTTTTGCTATCGAATGAAGTAAAATTAGCCTAGCAAGCTTTTTATAGAACAATAAATATAATTTTAAAGTATGGCAAGAAAAATACAAAATTCGCACACTCAAAATCCGCACAGATGTGCAGGACACCAACTCTGGCACGCTGTTATTAAATCAGAACAATCGACTAGAAAAATTGAACTCGCACGCACCCAAATAAAAAGCACCGTAGGAATTCAAGAAATGAGCGTTGAAAAAGTTTTCCAAAAAAAAGGCGGCGGAGCACACGCACTCATCACAAGAGTAGATTCAAACATTGTCCCAAAAAATCAACAAATAGAACCAGGCGCAATTACATTTGTTTATTACCCACGCCCACAACACATGGCTGCATTTCGAAAAGGAAGCACAGGACTAAAAAATGGCGCACCGGGAAAAACATACATTGGAGCAGTCGGCTCGCTGAAAATAGGCATCTCAAAAATTGGTAATCAAAAAATGTACCAAATTCACTACCTCCAAGGCCACACCAAATCAGGCGCAAGATACTGCCCATCACGCGCACTAACCGCCAAATATGGGGGCTGGCGAACAAGATTACTTGAAGCAGCATTTGCAGAAGCAGAAAAAAAACAACTCCCCCTCTTACTTGTAGAACCAATACTGCGCCCAAAATCAAATGAAAGCCCCGCAGTTGAGAAACGCATCGAAATTTTTAAAGAAACCGCCCAAAAATGCGGATTTAAAGTTGCTGAAAAAGACCCCTGCATTTGGCCAATTCATTTTTACATTGCAAAAAAATAACTTGATTTAATTTTATTATTAAATTGGATTAAAAATTATTTTATTTTACCAAGTAATAAAATTAATGGTGTTAAAATACATTGCTGTTGAAGAAAATTGATTAGTGAATCTATTATGCGCATCACAAAAGAACAAATAGTTGCAAGAAGAAGAGCTAAACCTCAAAACACATATCACTACCGAGGAGCTGGCCCACTATTATGGCAAGGAAAAGAAAAAGTAAAACCATTTGGCATAAATGAAATAATTCGCGAAAAACTATTACAAGATGGAAAAGGAAACCCAAAAGCGCTAATTGCAAGAGACGCCCAGATTTCCCATTATGGAAAAACTCCAAAAGCATTTACTTTAGTTTATTACCCAAAACCAAGTGACGGGGAAGCATTTAGAAGAGGCTCAGGAACAACAATTAGGGGAAGCCCCGGAATGAGATTTCTAGGTTCAGTCGGTTCATTAAGAATCAATCCAATATTAGAAAAGGATCAACTAATTTACAAAATAAGTTATATGCAAGGACACACCAAATCAGGAAAAAAAAGGAGCCCCCCACGTTCACTCGTAACAAAATACGGTGGATGGAGAAGCCACTTACTTGAAATCGCCTTTGAAGAAGCTGAAAAAAATAGGGCAAAAGTATTACTTGCTTTAAGAAATCCAAAAATTTTTCCAAAAGAAAAAGCGCAACTTGAAGCAAGAAAAAAAGAATTCACCACTGCCGCAAAAAAAGCTGGTTTTGTAAGTATTGAAAGAGTTATAATCGATGAATACAAAGGATACCTAATTGGAAGAATTGAAATAATTGCAACAAAAAAAGGTCAAATTTTGTAAAACAATTTTACACTCATATCCTCATCCATCATTAGCTGCATTTTTAGCGCTTCACTTGGAGTAACCCAAGCAAAATCCTTATGCTCTTTTTTATTAAGTACTATTTTTGCGTCAGCTGGCATTTTAGCAGAATACATGTGATACACAAAATCATACTTCGGGTAACGAACATAAGTTTTGCCCCAATAAAACAAATCTTCCTTTCGAACTTGAACACCAGTTTCCTCGAATAACTCTCGCACAGTAGCAGAAAGCAAATCCTCGCCCGCTTCCACTTTCCCCGCAGGCGCACCCCAAGTATTACCCTCGGATTTATGATCCACGCGATGAAGAAGAATAAATTTTCCCTTATTTTCGAGAAAACAACTAACAATATCAAACTTTGAATTAAAATCAACAGGTTGTTTTAGGAGCATCATACATTACGAATAGATACAGAATAATTATAATTACAAACCATTCACTGCACATGCAAAAAAGAGGCCTAAAATAATTAAGCAAAAGAAAATTATTTAAAAAAAGTTTTGAGAAAGAGGGGAGTTGGGGGGTTTTGGACCCCCCCCCAACGGTTGTCTTTCCACTAAAATATAACTGGAGAAAGCTGCTTTGCAACTTCCCCAAAGTTCTCTAATTCCTATTTTATTTACCTTATGAAATCTAAATCAAGGTCTCTGTCTCTATAACCATGGCTGCCTTTTGACGAACCCTGATCTTTACCAGAGAATTTACCTGGAGATGATTTTATGTATGGACTATGAACGCCTGTGAAGATGCAAATAACTTCCAACTTGTTTTCGAAAGTTGGGTCAACTCTTGCTCCCCAAATTACAATTGCTTTAGGATCAATTTTTTCTGTTAGCATTTCACCAACAGCGTTAGCTTCACCCAAAGTCAAGTCAGGTCCACCTGTTATGTGTATTAGACAGCCTGTTGCGCCTGCGATATCAATATCAAGC
>JBAXCL010000087.1:0-4770 GCA_037141515.1 archaeon | reverse complement strand
AACATTTCTTACATTAAAATACCCTTGAACAGTAGTATTACTCGAAGCTAAATAACTCAAACTTTCATTACTCAACTCAAAATCATCATAATAAATATTCACAACATTTCCGTCAAAATAAAGCGTAGCATAATAACCACTCGTAGCATACTCTTGATTTTGAACCTTAAACGAACCACTAAAACTCACATCAGCAGTGCCAATTAGTTCAGTGCCATTTGAAAGCTTTAATAAAATAGCTCTGCCAAAAACTCCACTTTCATCCATCAAAAGCGATTCTGGAATATCAATAAAAACCCTTGATTTTGAACCCGCGCCAGAAATATAAAGCGTATTTGCAGCATCAACCATGCGCGTAATTGTTCCCTGCGCGGTGGAAGACTCCCTCGCAACACTAGAACTATCAATAGCACCTGAATAAAGTGAATAAATAATGACAAGCGCCACAAGCGAAATAGAAATGAGCACTAAAAGCTCTATAGTAGTCTGACCCCTCTGCATGAACAAAGTACCTTTTTGTGGTATATATTTATTACGCGGGAGAAGAACAATGCTAATAAGTGGACTAATACTTTAACTCGAACAAAACAGTTAGATAATTGAATTAATAACTAATAAACTCTACAAGAAAGCTTTTTATTTAAGAAAACAGTTAAGTTCGTCATGCAAAAATCTTTTTTCATGAAAGAACCAATATCTGCGTCACTAAAATTAGTAAGCCTAATAACACTAAACCAGAAACAGTTAAAGGATGCTATTTCTTTTGCAATACACGAGTACCTAACAACGCAAAAAATAATAATTTTAGTGAGCCTCTCAACACCATTTGAAGAAATACAAAAAATGATTCCGCAGGAAGCAAAAAACAAAGTATTTGTAATAGATTGCTTTTCAAACAGACAAATAACGCAAAATAATGTAATCTTCGCAGGAAGCCCAAGCGAACTTACAAACATACAAGTAGGAATTGAAACCATAGAAAAACAAATGCCTGGCGAAAAAGTAATTATATTTGATGCACTAAACGTAATGGCGGTTTACAATAATCCAAATGAACTAGGGCGATTCTTCCACCTCCTCACAAATAAAATGATGCTCAAAGGAAACACAACAATAATACTAAATTCAAAAGACGCTACTGAAGAAGAAATACTATCAATGATAAAGAGTTTTTGCGACAAGTCATACGATTACTCAGATATGATAATTAATTCAATAACCCAAATAATGTGTGAATAGTAACATTACTCTAATAGCGAAGGCCACCTATTTGGAAACATCCTGATGCAATAAAAGCGGGCATGTCCTTCGCTAGTCGCAAAAGACAATGCTTAAAGTTTCCATATTTTTGTCTTTTGCCATAAATCAGAAATAATCCTAAAAAAATATTTTTAATAAAAAATAAGCAATCTGCAAAATAACTACTAATAGATTTATCTATAACTATACTTTGCAACAAAAAATTACGATTAAAACTAGAATACTTCAACATCAGGGTAAACAGTTATGCCATCATTCGCAAAATTCATTGCGCAAACTTTATTAGTGTGCTTTGTTCCGCGCATTTTTAAAACTTCAAGAGAATGAATCCTAATTCCTTTTTCTTGATCATGCTGGTAGTAAAGAGAAATAATTGCGTCGCTAATAAATCCAATACTTCCTTCCGCCTTCTCCATATCCTCAGGAGTATCCTCGTCAATAATTAAAGAAGTAACTCCCCATTTTCTTAAAAGACTAAAGAACTCAAGAATTTTTTCTCTACGCTTGTACTCGTCCTTGAAAAGCAACCCGTAAGCAGTAATTGAATCTATTACAACACGCTGAGCATGAACTTCAGCAAGTGCGTCCCTAATCTGCCCGCCTCCTTCTTCAAGAATTTTTGTTACTTGATGCGGCTTAAATTCAAGGAGACGAAATTTGTTTTCGTGCTCAAGCTTCTCAAAATCCCACCCAAACAAGGAATTATGCCTAAATAGAGATTCTTTATCCTCCTCAAAAGTAATGAAGACTCCGTTTTCTCCAAAATCCTTCGCACCCTTATACAAAAATTGCATTGATAAAATAGTTTTGCCTGTCCCTGAAGAACCAACAACTAAAACCACTGACTCTCTTTCAAATCCCCCGCTAATTAACTCATCAAAACCATTAATCCCAGTTTTTACTCTTGACTTATCAGAAGAATCATTCACCCTTTCTACAGCATACTTCTTATCATCATCAAAAGAATTTTCTGATGAATCACTAATCGACAAAGGATCAACAATCTTATTTATTTTAATAGCACCTGAAGGATCAGCACGAATACTAAAACCACCTTCTGAGAAAGAACTTACTTTCTTTGAAGGAACAATTATCTTTTCAACGGGCATTACTAATCACTTTAAAATAAAAGATAAGGACGAGCTTTATATTTAAAACAATGCTTGGGGGGAAAATTTCTTGCCAAACCAAGGCAAAAAATACTCCGCAAAAAAATATTATTTTAGGTTAACTGGTAATTGCCTTTAATATATTTGTAAGGATAAACTGTCATCCCCTTCGCACTTGTGAAAAAGTAAAATCGCCTCAGCTCGCCCATCACTCATCACAAATCAGAGTAAAAAAGCATCATCACAGGCACCAACTTTCTATGCAAAAAGGCTTTTATAACAAAACAAACACTAAAACAAACACTAATGCGCCCAAAAACCATTTAAATGCCCAAAAACGCCAATTTGAACCAGTTCATTTAAATACCTTTTTTTTCTTGAATTTCTGGAACTTACTTGCGGGAAATGTGTATTAATTAATTTCCTGCAGAGGAAATAATGGATTTTTTTATTGCACCAAAAATTGCAACTGCGATTTGAGGGGCCAAACAAACGCATTTATGTTTGCAGGACCAACAAACCGATTGCTTGCAAGGGCATAAAAAAATCAAAACGGAGGATTTTTTATGGCAGAAGTATTAGTAGTGGCATCAAAAGTTAAAGAAGCAATAAAGGCAGAAGACTGCAACACAGCAGGAGACGCTGTTGACGCACTAAGCGCAGAAGTATCAAAAATGATAAAGAAAGCTAGTGCAAGAGCAAAAGAAAACGGAAGAAAAACTGTTAGAGCATGCGATTTCTAAATTTAGCAGAAAACGCAAAAAAGAAACGATTTTGTTTTGGGAAGCAGAAAAATGCTTTCCAAACAACTATTTTTTAATTTTTGAAATTAAAGTAATTAGCGATTAATTTACAGCAAAACCCTTTCAGCAGAGTAATAATTTACACTATCCTCAGAGTCAATTACTGCAATTAGTGCAAGCGTATGAATATTGCCTGACAAGCGAGTCATCCTACTAAGCGCAGGCATAGAAACTTTTTCGCTCTCAGGGGCTACATGAATAACATACTTTGAGTGCGCCTCACCCATTTTTTTTCCTTTAGGATAAACCCTAAAATCAAAACCAAATTTTAATCCAGTCTTAATGCAATAACCGCGCTCCTTAATATCAGAGTAAACTATAAACTTTGAATAAAACTTTTTATCCTTCTCAAGACCCAAAGCAAAAAGCTTCTTCTCCGAAACAACCTTATCTTTTTTATCAAGCACGCTTATTTTTTCTTTCTGAGTAAGATAAAGCGCTTCATACAAATCAAGAACCAAACCCCGCCCCTTATTTTCCCCATACCCCTTCTCAACAAGAGTGCCTTTTAGAGTGGAGTCACCCACAATAACTTTATTCTCAAGCAAATGAGCACTAATATATTCAGTCAAACTACCACAACCCCTTTTTTTTCTTTTCTACCTGAACAGGATCAGGAACAACAATTACCTCAACAGCAATCTTCTTTTTCTTTAACTCCGTCAAAATATTTTGAAAAAACTGGTTTTGCTGCTCAACTAGAAATACTTTATCCACTTTCCGCAACAATGCAAGGGAAATGATTTTTTGTATTGTTGAACCCCACTCGGTAAGCTCCAAACATTTTTTTCGCTTATGGCCAATTGCTTTCTTTAACTCATCTAAAATAATCCTGAACTGGCGAACCTCACTAACAGCAGAACCTGCGCGAGAATGGAACTCGTTATCAACAATCTGTAAAAGAATAATCTCGTCAACTTTGTTTGTGATTGCATCAACAAACATCGCATCGACTTCCTTTCCGCAAAGAACAGGCACAAGAATCTTCATAACACTCACTTAAAGATAAGGGATTAATCTAATTAAAAATGTTCTTGCTAAGAGGCAGACTTAAATATTCCAATGCAGTGATTTAGGAATGCAACCACTCAGTTTTGATATAAGCGAAACGGCTAAACTTTTTAATGAAAAGAAAATAATGGATTTACGCGGAATAGCAAATAGACTAATGCGAGAAGCCGCACTAAGAAATGACTATGGAAAGGCAGAACTTGGAGTAATTGCATACGCACTCCACAAAATAGAAACAAAATCGCACTTTATTAGAAGCCCCCAATGGGGAAAAATAAAACAAGCTATTATCAGCCATTTATACGAAGGCGCAGAAGCCGCAAAACACGAGAATGGCACAGAACTAATGGACTCCCTAAAAAAAATAATAATAGATATACGAAAAATTGATGATGAACTTGGAAATTATGCACAAAATATTTATGATAAATCAAAAGTAAAACAAGCCTCGCTAGCTTATAGCTACGGATTATCTATTTCACAGTCAGCAGCACTAACAGGCGCAGATCAGAAAGAGCTTCAAAGTTATATAGGTTTTACCACAATGCATGATGAGGAAACAGAAGTAAAAAGCATCGGTGAAAGAG
>JBAXCL010000086.1:0-4851 GCA_037141515.1 archaeon | reverse complement strand
TTTGATTTTTGCTAATGTTTTTTGGATGCTGCCTGTGGCAATCACGTAACCTTCGTTGGTCGGGTGTTTTGCTAATTCTTTTCCTCGTTTGGCTTTTGATATGAGTGGCTCGTTTTTTTCAAGCGTGCGCTTGAATTTATTTTTTCTCTTTCGCAATTGGTCTTCTTTGAGTTTTTCTGAGAAGAAAATGTATTGCGTTTCAACACATTCTTTGAGTTTAACGCATTCGTATTCAACATTGTTGAGCGTAATTTTTTGTTTCTCTGTTTTGTGAAACAGTTTGATGTATTTTTTGTACGCGCTTTTTTTCTTGGGTTTGAGCGTTAAATAATGGAATCCTTTTTGGGTGATGAATTCTTTGTTTTTCTTGGTGTTGCCGCCGCAATCAAAAATGAACATCGTGCCTGCAGGCATGATTTTCTCACATGTTTTAAGAATCACTCCCATGTGCGTTTTGTCCTGCACATTTCCATTCTGAATCGTTAACGCAGTCGGCACATTATTTATTCCTGTGCTGATGCCAAACGTGATTTGTTTCTTTCCCGGTTGACCATCACGCGAATAACCCAATGCGCCAAGTTCGCATTTGGTTCCCTCAAAATAAGAACTCGAAAAATCAGTGAATTGTTTTTCATCAATCAAATTCTCTTTTTTTATGAACAATTGGTATTTTTCTATCAAAGGATTAAAGCGCATGCCGATACGTTCAACCGCGCGATAAATGTTCCGTTCTTTTGGTGTTTTTTTAAACCCCAATTCTTGGAAAAACTGTTCAGGATAAAGCTCTGACAGACGATGTACACTTGCCGCTTTATCCAAACGATTCGAGATTAACAACTTTGCCGTTTGAACAATGTTTTTGGCTCTGCCAAAACCACTCCCAAATAGAGAATCAATCAAACCATACCGCTCGTTAATTTTATCAACTAATCCAATACTGCCTATACTGAAGGTTACATTTTGCTTCATTGTTTATCACCAATAAACAACGCGGATGTAACCTTTTTTATTTAATCAAAAAGTGGCAAACTCAGGTTTTAATAAACTTTGCAAACCTATTTACCTTATGAAACTAGTTATTCTTGGTTCAGGAGGGGCTATTCCAACGCCCAGACCATTTTGTCAATGTAAAATTTGCGTAAAAGCAAGAAAAATAGGTGAACCGTTCAAACGAAATAGTAGTTCTTTATTTATAGCTGATGCAAAAACGGTAATTGATTGCGGAGAAGATATTGGAGATTCTTTGAACAGGAGAAACATAAAACAAGTAGATAATCTATTCATTACCCATTGGCACCCCGATCATACTTTTGGATTAAGGCATTTTCTTGAAGCTAATTACATTTTTTCAGAAAATAAGGTTAAGAAAGCAGTACAAATGTATATTCCAAAGAGAGTATTTAGTGACTTAATACAAAAGTTTCCAACAATAGAGTATTATTTGAAAATTCAAAAAACTGCTGTTTTACACCTGATAGAAGATGGGGATAAAATAAAAATAAACAATATTGTAATTGGTGTAGTTGGATATCAAGGAAAAAAATCAGAGAAATATGCTTATTTAATAGAAGAAAAAAACAAAAAAGTATTATATGCCTCCTGTGATACAATGGGTTTTAAAAATTACAAAAATCACAATAATCTTGATTTATTAATTAATGAATGTGGGTTATTCTCTAAATTTGACCATGAAATTTCGTTTGTTTCATTAATGCAAAGACTCAAAGAGATAAAACCTAAAAGAATTATATTAACCCACATTGAGGAAGAAGAAACCCATAAACATGGTGAAAAACATTTTGAAAAAATGAAAAAACGCTATCTTGATATCCCATTTGACTACGCATATGACGGACTAATAATAAAAATTTGAACTCAAAAGTATTAGCTTCTTTTAACCACTTTTTCAAGTTCTTCTTTTATTAGTTGAACAGCATTTCTTAAGCCGATTTTTTGAACAACTGGGTATTTCTTATTTTAAAAAAGCACCTTGATAAGCACCATTACTAGTTCAATAGATGTTGTTTGCTGTGTGTGACTGCTCAGCATTTTTTAAAATATAAATGGTTTTGGGTCATGTTTTAATGTTATTTTCCAGAATTCCATCAGTTCTTTGTATAGTGTTTGGTTGCTTCTTTCGTTGTGGCCGTAAATTCCTGCTAAGCAGAGTTTGTTGGTTGGGGAAAGCATGAATTAGTTAAATTTGATTCAAAGAAACTCGAAGGGATTATGCGAACTTATAATGCGCCAGTGGGTGAACTTTACAAGAATAAGTCAAAAGAACCTGTTGATCATATTTGGCGCGGATTAACTGCTGGTTGCTCAACGGCTGCTTTTGATGAGGATATGGATTGGGTTGAAATTAATTGCTTAACAACCGGAAAGCCTTATTGCGAGTTTTTATTTAAACCAAGGAAAAGCTTTACTAAAGAAGAAAAAAAGCAGTACAAAAATCAGTTGCATTAAAGTGATTTGATGAATTATTCAAGACTAGGCAAATTGCAGTCAGATATTTGGTGGCAACATGACAAAAAGCAGTTTTCACAATTAGAAAAAACAACTCAAAAATTCTTACTACTTTTAGAATTTAATACAAATCAATCAAAAAAAGCTTCAAAATTGATAAGAGCTTGTTATGAAGAATATGACAAAGCGCTAAAAACAAAAAACTTCAAAGTAATGGAAGAAAAACATAAACAAGCCATGATTAGTTTAGGATTTTCTTCTCAAAACGGAGAGAATTATTCAAATTGGTGGATATACTTCTCTCAAAAAGATAATCCAAAAATAATTAAATCTCTCTTTATTTATCATTTTGGATTCTTTAAAGGAATAAAAAAAGTATTCGCCCCATTATTTGTTTTCTTAATTGTCCTAGCGGGCATATTAGGGCACAATAAAAGGAACAAAAAAGTCGCCGAAATGCTTTTGTCAATTTATTGGCTAGTAATACTAACTCAAGGAAAGAAAAAGTTTGTATTATACTAAAAAGACAAAAACCTTATTTTCAAAGAGTTTATTTTAGAAGCTTTTTTCGTTCCCAATAGAGTCGGCATAGATATATTGTGCCTTCGTCAATTTCTTTGTTTTTTACCATTTTGTAAACTTTTGATAGGGGGGTTGAAAACGTTGTAATGTCTTCAAATTCGCCTGCGTCAAGCTTTTTTGGTATTAGATTTGTTGCTAAGTATATGTAATGAATTCGGTGAAAGGATTGCATTGGTTTGGTTTTGTGAAATAAAGTAATTTTCTTTGCGTCAAAGCCTGTTTCTTCAATTAATTCTCTTCGAGCAGCTCTTTTTGGAGTTTCGCCCTTATCTACTCTGCCTGCTGGGAGCCTCCAAATATATTTCTTTAAATGAATGCGATATTCGCGATTAAGTAATAATCTTTTTTTATTATCTATTGCCAATATGGTTACGCTTGGTTCACGGTAAGCGCACTCAAAAGTTTTCGTTTTGCCATCAGGAAAAACCGCTTTTGCTTGTTTAATAGTAAAAAGCTCCCCTTCAAAGACGGTTTTATACTTTCCAACTTTCACACGCTTCATGCAGCAAATTATGCTAGCATGTAATTAAAAAAAGTACTTTTTGACGTCAAAGTCGGCAAGGCACTAGTGAAATTAATTTGTATAGGTTCAACTATTAAAATCTGGGTTAGTTTTGTATTGGCGTTTTAACAAAAGAAATATTTTTCAACGCAGAAGCCGAGATTTGAACTCGGGCCCCCTTTCGGAGACACGCTATCAAGCAACGTTTAATTGCTTCCAGGCGTGCGCATTAGACCGCTCTGCCACTTCTGCATTTTTTTGTTTTTGTAAGGGCTTTGCCTTTGTGTTAAGGAAGTAGTTTTTGTTAAAGTTTTAATACCTTCTTAATGAAGTTATTTTGGTGATTGTTTTTGCGTCTTTGGAGTATTCATCCTAAGTACTTGGATACTAAGGGGCTTGTGGCTTTGTGGCGGGAAGGGTTGTTGGCTAAAGCTGTGCTTGAAGGAAAAACTAAGGGGTACAAGAATCACCCTCAGCTTGAAAGATTTAAGTCACAGAAGGATCCAATTAAGGCGATTAATTCGTATTTGCATGAGATTTTGCTTGAAGCAAAGAAAAGAGGTTATTCGTTTGATGAAACTAAAGCAAAAAAGTTTGATGTAGAAAAAATCAGGGTTACTAAAGGGCAATTAATTTTTGAGCATAAACATATAATTAAGAAACTCAAAAATAGGGCTGTGGAAAAGCACGGGGAAGTATCTAAATTAAAAAAACTTGATTCGCATCCGTTAATGAAAATTGTTAATGGGTTAGTTGAGGATTGGGAAAAGATTAATGAAGAACTTTGATGATGTGAAGCTATATTTTCAAATAAATTTTAATTAATATATATATATTTTCAAATAAGTTTAATTAATATAAATTAAATTAATATATATTTTCAAATTAACTTCTTCTGTCTTAGTGTTTCGTAGGTAAATATTGGTGCAACTGTGCGCAAGGTAAAGAATTTAGTATCGTTTTTCATTGGAACTAAAAGCATTTTGTTCATTAGGTGCATTTTGCCTAGACTTAGCCCGCTTGTTTCTGTGCCAAATACAATTACTTTTTTTCCTTTTGAAAGATTTGCGCTAAATAAATTACTTCCTTCGTGTGATGAAGTACCTATAATTTCGTAACCTTGTTTTTTTAATTGTAAAATACGTTTTTCAAAATCAGGGTGTTGCGAAACGTGCTTAAGTCTTGTGGTTTCCTTAAATTCTGGCAGCCAAGAATTAATAATTGCAATAACTTTTGAGTGGTTTGGAGTTAGCGAGGATCCTGTGAATTCAATTTTTGTATTGCTTGCTAGACCTAAGTGA
>JBAXCL010000085.1:0-4876 GCA_037141515.1 archaeon | reverse complement strand
AATATATAGTGCCTTTATTATGTTTATTTAGAATTGCGACGATGGCAATCATTGCTTCATCCATTTCAGAAGTTGATTTCTTTAATTCGATCACTTCAGATTCTTTTAATTGCACCAACTCACCAACAGGCCAATTATTTAAAGTCGCACATTTAAACTTAACATAACCGCCATGCCGGCGCAAGTACAATCTTTCTTGGCAGAATTATTTTAGTCTATATGAAGCTAACTCTGGTTTTTATTCCTTTATCCCCTAATTATTTCATGGATTTTAAGGAAAAAATTGCTGAGTTACTTGCAAAAGAATTAGCTATTCCAATTGAACAAATTAATTCATTACTTACTGTTCCTCCGCAAGGAATGGGAGATTTTGCTTTTCCTTGTTTTATTTCTGCCAAAGAACAAAAAAAGAATCCTGTTGAAGTCGCTAAATTACTCGCAGGAAAAATAAAAGCACCTTTTTTAGAAAAAGTAGAACCAAAAGGGCCTTACTTGAACTTCTTTTTGCTAAAAGAATCAATTGCAACGCAAACACTAGAAGGAATATTTACTGAAAAAGTTTTTGAACAAAAACTTGGCGATGGTAAAGTAATGGTTGAATATTCTTCACCAAACACAAACAAACCACTCCACATAGGGCACTTAAGAAATAATTCACTTGGCCTTGCAGTATCAAATTTGTTAGAATCAACCGGCCACAAAGTAATTAAAGCAAATTTAGTGAATGACAGAGGAATACATATTTGTAAAAGCATGATTGCTTACAAACTCTACGGCAAAGATCGTGACCCAGTTAAAGAAAAAATTAAAACGGACCACTTCGTCGGAGACATGTATGTGCTTTATAGCAAAAAACTCGCTGAAGATAAATCAATTGAAGAGAAAGCAAGTGCTATGCTAAAAAAATGGGAAGAAGGAGACAAAGAAACTCTGGCCCTTTGGAAGAAAATGAATAAATGGGCGCTTGACGGAATGAAAGAAACTTACAAACAATACGGAACAAAATTTGATGAATGGTTTTTGGAAAGCCAAATATTTGAAAAAGAACGCGGAAAAAAAATAATTGAAGAAGGTTTAGCAAAAAAAGTTTTCAAAATAGAAGATAATGGCGCAATTACTGCAATACTTGAACCAGAAATGCCAAACAAAGTACTACTACGCGGAGACGGAACAAGTCTTTACGCAACAAACGACCTTGGACTCACTGAAGAAAAATTTGAGAAATACAAATTAGATAAAGCGATTTGGGTTGTAGCAAACGAACAAGATTTGTACTTTAAACAATTATTCAAAATATTTGAAAAACTTGGAAGAAAATGGGCAAAAAACTGTTTTCATTTAAGTTATGGTTATGTTTCACTCCCATCAGGAAGAATGAAATCACGCGAAGGACTAGTTGCTGATGCGGATGATTTAATTAACGAAATGAAAAAACTTTCACTTGCTGAAATAAGTAAACGCTACCCAAAAATATCTAAAAAAGAAGCTGATTCGCGCTCACTCTCAATCGCGCTCGCAGCAATAAAATTCTACTTATTAAAAAACGATTCAAAAAAAGATATGGTTTTTGATCCTGAAAAAAGCATTCAATTCGAAGGCGAAACAGGGCCATACTTGCAATACACTTTCGCACGCGCAAAAAGCATAATGCGAAAAGCAACAGAAGAACTTGGCGAAGCAACTGTCAGCGAAAAGAAACTTGCTAAAAGCGATTTTGCTTTACTAACACACGAGAAAGAAAAAGAACTCATTGTTGAACTTTCAAAATACCCTCTCTCAATAAAACGTAGTTGGACTGAACTCTCAATGCACCCACTATGCCACAATATTCTCGCAATCGCGGAAAAGTTCAATTCATTCTACCACGAAGTATCTGTACTAAAAGCAGATAACAAAAATGAAACTCTCGCAAGACTCGCATTAGTACACGCAACAACAATAGTACTCAAAAAAGGATTTGAATTATTAGATATTGAAGCAATTGAAGAAATGTAAAAATACAATCAACACTAAATCTTTAATTATTCCAAAATATATTTTCTTTACTAATATTTTAAACTAATACTAATTCACTTCTTCAATTTTTGCCGAACCGCTTTTTTTCTCGGAGCATAAGCATAATGAAATTCATTATTTTTCAGGGGCTTCCAATTGGTTTTAATATAAAATCTGTGCCCCGCTAATTACAATTTAAGTCATGCAAATTTTGCCTCTTTTTTAATCAAAAATGCATTAACTGTCCCCAATAACTTTTTACCAATTCCTTTTCTAGAAAAATCTCTGCGAATAACAAAAGTGCCAAGCTCTGCAGAATTATATTTTTCATGCTTTTGCATATTTAATTGCGCAAAACCAATTATTTCATCACTTCCTTTTATTTTAACAACAAAAGCATTTTCAATATTTGCAAGTGAAGGCGGAGCTGATGTAATCATCCCAAGAATTGTTTGATTTTCAACCCAAGCACGATTAAGATTTAATATATCTCTTAGTGATGCTTTAGATACAATAATCTGCTTACCTATTTGACGCATAAAGAAAACAAATACAAGTTTGGAATATTAATATTTATTGTTTAATTAAATTAGCCCTTTATTTTTTTGCGAAGTTTAACCCGCGGATTTGCTTTTGGAACCCATTCAAATTTATGGACTCTTTCGGAAACCAATTTCCAGTTTGTTTTAGGATAAAACAACATCCCTTTTAAGCTAGAAACCAAATTCCCGTGTGCAACTTTATTTTTAATTAGAAACGCATTAACCGTGCCAAGCAACTTATTTCCTATTCTGCGCCTATGATACTTTGGGCTAATTCCAAAATGTTCAACAACTGCAAGCCGCTTACCACTTGAATCAATTATGCGTACTGATGCAAATCCCACAAGCTCGCTTTTATTTTTTGCAACAAAAACAGTCGTATTATGCTTATCCGTGATGCCATGATATATTGGAACTTCAAAAATAGTGCCTGCGGTGTGGGGTTGAGTATTTAGTCTATTTAATAAAACTAAATCACTCTTACTTGCTTTACTAATTGTCAAATCAATTCCAGTCTGCCGCAGAAGAATCAAACTACTTATTTAAATACAAATATTTATTTCAAAAAATGTTTTATCAAAAACATAATCCTTTTCAAACTAAATCTAAATTTCTTAAAATAAATAATTATCCATTATTCAACAACGGCTTTAATTCTCCTAACCCCCGCCGCAACAGCTTCTTGTTTTAAAATTTTGAACTTTCCAAGTTCGCGAGTATTCTTTACATGCGGGCCGCCACAAATTTCTTTTGAGAATAATTTATCCTTGCTTTTAATAGTATAAACTTTTACTTTATCCCCATACTTGTCCTCAAACTGCCCCTCTGCACCAGCTTTCTTTGCTTCGCTAACACTTAAAATTTCCATTGAAACATCGGCTTCTGCATCAATTGCAACATTAACCCACTCCTCAACTTTCTTTAACTCCACATCCGAGATTTTTTCATCAGCATTAAAATCAAATCTTAATCTTTCAGGAGTAATATTCGAACCCTTCTGATGAATATCTTTATTCACTACCTGCTTTAATGCCTCATTAAGCAAGTGAGTTGCTGTGTGAAGTTTTGTAGTAGATTCGCTATGATCCGCCAAACCGCCTTTAAATTTCTGCTCCGCGCCTTTTCTTGAAAGTTCTTGATGTTTTTTTAAAAGTTCTTCAAAACCTTTAACATCAACACCAAAACCCTTTTCTTTACAAATCTCAACAGTCATCTCTAAAGGAAAACCATAACTTTGGAACAAATCAAAAGCACCTTTTGCATTAAGTTCTTTTTTAGGAGATTTGTCTATGAATTGAAGTTTCTTTTCAATTACTTTCAAACCATTATCAAGCGCAACAGAAAATTTCTCTTCTTCTTTTTCAAGCTCGTCAAACACCCTTAATTTATTTTTCTTTACTTCAGGATAAGCTTCACCCATAACACTAACAGTAACTTCCGCAACACTCTTACAAAATTTTCCATCTATTCCAATTAACTTTGCGTGACGAATTGCGCGCCTAATAAATCTTCTAAGAATATAACCTTGATCAACGTTACTAGGGACAATACCTTTGTCATCACCAAGAATCATTACCGCTGAACGCAAATGATCAGTTATTATTCTTGCGCTTCGCACGTGTTCAGCTATATTAAATCCAACACTTGAAAGAGATTTTACTTTATCAAAAATTGGTTTTAATGAATCACCCTCATAAGCATTATCAAAACCATTAAGCACAGCAACTGTTCGCTCAACACCCATGCCAGTATCAATATTTTTTTGTACTAAATCAGGAAATTTGCCTTCGACAGTTTTATTGTATTGCATTAAAACATCATTCCAAATCTCGCAAAAACCCCCTTCACTGCACAACTTGGAAAACTCAGCAGTACTTTTTTCAGCAACATCTTTTACGTGGAAAAACATTTCAGTATCAGGGCCGCACGGACCAGTGAGACCAGCAGGGCCCCACCAATTATCACCCTTTGGCAAAAAGTGAATTCTACCTTTTGGAATCCCTTGCACTTCCCAAGCAAGAGCAGCTTCTAAATCCTTTGGAGCATCATCATCTCCGACAAAACAAGTAACACTTAATCTTTCTTTTGAAATCCCAAGTTCTTTAGTTAAAAATTCAAAACTAAAAGCAATTGCTTCCTTTTTGAAATAATCTCCAAGAGACCAATTACCAAGCATCTCAAAAAAACTTAAATGCCAAGCATCCCCAACTTCATCAATATCCCCAGTACGAATACACTTTTGAACATTACACAACTTTTTCCCCAACGGATGCGGCTCGCCAAGCAAATAAGGAACAAGTGGATGCATCCCAGCAGTAGTAAATAAAACACTAGGATCA
>JBAXCL010000084.1:0-5087 GCA_037141515.1 archaeon | reverse complement strand
GATTAGTTGTCTAGTGTATTTGGTGAGAACAAATGGTTTTGAATTTGATTTTTTTAGGTCCTCCTGGAACTGGTAAAGGTACTGTTGCGCAGGCGGTAATGGAACAGTATGAGCTTGTTCAGCTTTCTACGGGAGATTTAATCAGGGCTGAAGTTGCGAGCGGATCGGTTTTTGGAAAAAAGCTTTCTGAAATAATTAATGCAGGGCATTTGGTGTCTGATGATTTAATGGAACCAATTTTTGAAAAGGAGCTTTCAAGGCTTGTTTCAAATAAAAGTTTTAATGGTTTTATTCTTGACGGGTTTCCAAGGACTGTTCCCCAAATAGCTATGCTTGATAGAATTCTTGTTAAAATAAAGCAAAAGCTTAGTGCTGTTATTTACATTGAGTCTTCTAAAGATAGTGTTGTGATGCGTCTCTCAGGTAGGCGTACTTGTCCAAAGTGCAAGAAAGTGTATAATATAATCACTGATCCTAAACCAAAGGTTGGAGAAATTTGTGATGTTGATGGTACAAAGTTAGTTCAGCGTGATGATGATAAGCCAGAAACAGTTGGTAAAAGATTTGAAGTGTATCTAAAACAAACGCATCCATTAATCGAACATTATGAAAAAACCGGTTTGCTTTTGCGCTACAATGGTAATGTTCCTTTGCCAAAATCAATCGAAGAAGCAAAGAAGTTAATCGCAAAGGTTGCGAAGAAGAATTAATGCGAAACATTTTTTTGTAAGGACTTGTTTTCGTGAAAAAAAGGATTTTTTATGGGCGATGCATTGAGTAATTACAGCTCAATGCTTTCTCCGTTATTTAACCACTTAAATTTCAAACCGTTTTTTGTAAGTTCTTCTTCTAGTTTTTGCTTGTCTCCAGGATATTTTTGATTATCATAATGCATTGGTACGACCATCGTTGCGCCGGTTTCTTTTGCGTATAGTGCAGCGTCAAATGGTCCCATCACTAATCCGTGGTCGTTGAATGGGAGTAATATTAAGTTGCATGCGTAGTGGTTTTGAAAGCTTATAGTATCGCCAGTGTGGTAAATTGTTTTTATTCCGTCATCAATGAGAAATCCTAAACCCTCTTCGATTTCTTTTCCTCCTTTTAGTAGTGGGGTATACCCGTGGATTGCTTTTGTTGCTTGAATATTAAGTCCGCCTATCATAAGGATGTTATTTTCGCGTGTTGGAAAAATATTTGTATTAGAGAATGCTTCAGCAACTTCGTGGGATGAATAAATTTTGGTGTTTGCGCTAATTAATTTTTTCACTAGTTCTTCATCAAAATGGTCCGCATGCTTGTGAGTAATTAGTATCAAGTCAGGATTCTTGCAAGCATTAATCATTGCATCATCGGTTTGCATATTTCCTGGATCAATCAGAACCCTTATTTCTTTGTATTGTATCAAAAAACAGGATTGTGCGAATTTTGTTACTTTCATAAGGATTAAACAACTCCAATCATGTTCCTAATTTTTGCGTTGTCTACTTTGGGGAAGTTATCCAAAATTAAAATTAAATTTTGGATTATTTTATCGCATCCCAAATGACGCTGTCCCTTGGGTTGATTACAATTCCTTGTGGAGTTATTGTGAGTGGGTGCGGGTTTGAATCATGTATTGTTCCGCGCATTTTTCTTACAAACAAGCTTCTGTTTGGTGGCGAGAAGTATAGTGCAATTAGTCCGTCCATAACAAATTCTTCTACTCCAAAAGCAGAGAAACTTGTTTTAGTTGGGGGGGTTTCTGAAGTTAGTATTGTTGTGCATCCTAAAGTTTTTAATTTATCAGCGAATTTGAATAGTGTTGTTCTTAGTATGCTTGGTTCTAGATACGCCCCAAATACAGTTGTTGAATCAACTACTAGTCTCTTCGCATTAATTTCTTCTACTTCTTTTGCGATTTCTCTTAGTTGTTCCTCAAGTCGGTCTTCTACCATTTCCCTGTCTTTGATAAAATCCATTCCTAATCTGTAAATAGTAAACATTCCTTGGTCTTGTAGTGATTTAATGTCCCATTGGAAGCTTTCCATGTTCCATGCAATATCCCTTACGTTTCCTTCGAGTGTTACAAATACGCCTGGCTCTCCATATTGCAATGCGCCGTTAAATAAGTATTGCGTTGAAAAAATAGTTTTTCCTGTTCCTGCTCCGCCGGCTAGTAGTACGTTACTTCCTTTTGGTATTCCTCCGTTTAATAATTCGTCTAAACCTGGGATTCCTGTTTTTACTCTTTCCAAAAGACCACCTTTCTAAGCTAACTTGTAGTTTTAAGTAATATTTAAGGCTTGCCGATAAAATTTTCCTCTAAATTAGGATGGGTTTTTGGTTCAAACTGTTATTAATGAAATAATTGTGTTACCTTGTAGTGGCTTAATTAATTTTTTTACCAATTTTTGTCCTATGCAAAAATTAATAATCCTCAATAACCTCTAATTTAGTATGCTTAAGAAATTGCCAGTTAGTGATGAAGCAACGCTTTTTGATGACGCTTCCCCTGTTGACGTTGCCGAGACTGAGGTTGCGTTTGAAAGGGATTATTCGAAAATGGATTTGGTTGATTTGATTGATCAGCCTGCTTGGAAAACTATTCTTTTAGATTTAGTTGAGACTGAAAAGATGGATCCTTGGGATATTGATGTTGTCGCTCTTTCTGAGAAGTATTTAAAAAAAATTAGCGAGCTTGAGGGAAATAATCTTCGGGTTCCTGCTAATGCGATTCTCGCGTGCGCGATTTTAGTGAAAACAAAATCAAAGTATTTGCGTTTAAGTTCTCTTGATCCAAAAGAAAAGAAAGAGGAATTAACTCCAGAACAACGCGCAATGCTTCTTGGCGAAATTCCTGATTTAATGAATAATAGAATGGCTAGAGAGGGTAGGATTACTCTTGACGAGCTTGTGGAAAGTATTGAGGATATTATTCAGCGTACTACTCCAAAGAAAAATGGGGCAAGAAATATTCCAAGAATAGAAATTAATTTTGATCCTGTTTCAATTGAAGAAAAAATAACTGAGGTGCTTGATTTGATTAAATCAAGAGTTGATTCGCAAGGATTAGTTTTGTTTAATTCGCTAGTATCTGAAGGTGATGTGGATTCTATTGTGGATACTTTCTTGCCGATTCTATTTTTAATGCATAATGGAAAAATTCTTGCTTACCAGAATGAGTTCTTTGGCGAAATTTTTGTTAAACTAATTCCTGAGATTTCATAAGTTGGTTTTTATACCGCGTGGAATTGGAAGGGAAAGGATTTTTCACAGTAGAAAAAAGTTTGCTTTGGCCGCGCTGGATGCTTTTGAAGGTAAATGGAATCAAAAGCCTTTAGTTCGTGATAAGCGTGGGATCAGATTAGCAAATCAAGGGATGCTTGTTGTAAAGGATCATGTTGTGGGGCATATTGAAGCAAATAAACTTTTTCACTTTTTAAAAAAGAATTCTGCGCAAAAGAATTATTCTATCGTTCCTGTTAAGGGGGTTGTTGTTCCTAAAAATGAATGGAATGTTGATGGGCAAAGAGTAATTCAAAAGTACTTCGAAAGGCCTTCTTTGGGTGAGTTGTTGAATTATTTGGATTCTTTGGAGGCAGTTAGAAAAAAAAGGATGACTCCTTTACGAGCAGAGCAATTTGTTGGTTCGCCAGGGTTTAGTTATTGCGAGAGACTTTTACAGAAAAACCCTGCGCTTTCTGAGAATGTAATAATGGGTGCGGGGGATGAATTAAGAAGTGATTTTAAAAAATCTCCTCAAAGTCGTTACGCATTTTTCTCATTTTCAAATTATCTTGTTTTTGGGGCTGATAGTAAAGGGCGTCCAAAGATTGGGGTAATTGATTTATAGGCAAATAATTGAACTATTTTGAATTAATTTAGATAAAAATAGTTGTTTTTTTAATTAATTTTGTTCTACGTCTAACGCATGCGAAATCATTAAATACTCCTTTTTCTTTAGTATTCGCATGGCACAAAAAAAGAAATCGAAGGTAAAAAGAGTATCTGCCGTAAAGAAAGTATCTGTTCAAAATGAGGTAGTTAGAGAAAAGCCGATGGGGTTTTTCCAAAGAACAAAGGATATTATTCGGCAAGAATCTCCGCAAAAAACTGTGCGCGTAAAAACTTTTATTGTTGAGAAACCTATTATTATTCACGAGAAACCTCAGCATATTAATATTTCTGGTGATGATGGGGATGAAGTAACTATTTCTGAGGACAGAAAAAAATTTAAAAGAAAGTTTCGCGGAGTGGAGTTAGAGGAAGCACCAGAACCTGTTGTTGATGATGCTGATTCTGATGAACTTGGTGCTGAAGATGATTTTGCAAATGATAGTGATATTTCTGATGATGCTAGTGGTGAATTGGGTGAAACTGGCGAGGATGTTGCGGATGATGAATTAGTTGGTGGCGAGGGTGGAGATGATATTGAGTCGCAGGTTAAAAGAAAGCATGTTCGTTCGCGTGGAATGATAATTAATGTGTGGTGGAAGAAAGCAATTCTTTGGGGTTTTTTGGCTTGGATTTTGATTCTACTTTTGGAGTTAGGAATGCAGTCAATCGGGCTTGTGGTAGTTGATCTTACTCGTCAATGGTGGATTCTTCTTGCAGGGATTTTAGTGATTTCATTGTTTTATTGTGGAGTAGTTGAAAGCAGGGTGAAATTTTGAGAGAAAAGATTGTGAAGTTCTCCCTTTCTTGGGGAAAAATTTCTTTTGACGGTTCGGAGTTAAAAGATATTATTTTTATTGAGGGTCGTGTCGTGCAGAGAGATTATGTTAATTTAAATAAAAAATATGGCACGAGTCACATTCTTGATGTTGATGAGGCGCATACTCTTCTTAGGGGCGCGCCTTGGGAAGTTATTATTGGTAGTGGCCATGAGGGGTTACTAAAACTCACTCCTGAAGCAGAATCTCTTCTCAAACAAAAGACTGCGCTTCTAATTCTGCCTTCTCCTGATGCTGTAGAGCGGTTGAATGAAACATTAAAGCGCGGAGAAAAAGTAAACGCACTTATTCATGTGACTTGCTAAATTAAGAAAAAAACATTTTTGCTTTTAAATTTACAAATGCTCAAAGACATTTCTGAGGGAATCCAAGAAG
>JBAXCL010000083.1:0-5092 GCA_037141515.1 archaeon | reverse complement strand
GTATAAAGCAAACCGAACACGATAAGGGCGATGAGTAGCAACGCCAAGAATAGGGTGCCTGAGTTGAACGGTAAACCCAAGCCATTCACAAACAGAAGTTCTGCCTTGGCAAACAGGGTAACGACTTGAGGGATGATGCCATACATGATGGTGGCTAATATCGCCACCGAAATGGCAAATGCCAGTATGGTGCCCAATTTGGTGGGTTTAAATTTCTTGAAATAAAATACCAGCGTGATGGCAGGAATGGCAAGCAGATTGAGCAGATGCACCCCGATGGAAAGTCCCATCATGAACGCTATGAGCACCAACCAACGGTTAGCGCCGGGTTCATCAGCCACTTCTTCCCATTTCAAGATAGCCCAAAACACAAAGGCAGTGAAGAAAGAGGAGGTGGCATACACTTCGCCCTCAACGGCTGAAAACCAAAACGAATCGGAGAAGGTATAAGCCAAAGCGCCCACAGCACCCGCACCGATGATGACCAGGATGTCTGCCATGACGATTTCGGCAGTCTTCACCACAATTTTCTTTGCCAAGGCGGTGATAGACCAAAACAAAAACAAGATGGTGAGTCCGCTGGCGATAGCCGACATGGTGTTGACCATGCGCGCCACCAAATGTACATTGCCAAAAGCAAAAAGCGAGAAAAAACGCCCCATCAACTGAAAGAAAGGTGCTCCGGGAGGATGACCCACTTGCAGTTTGTAGGCGGTAGAGATATATTCGCCGCAATCCCAATAGCTTGACGTGGGTTCCGAGGTGAGTATATAAACCATAGTGGCTACCACAAATATAAATAAGCCCGAAATGGTGTTGATAAATTTGTATTGCTTCATGCTTTCCAATTAAAATGCGAAATTACATGAAAAAATTAATACGTAGGAAGGAAAAATGAAAAAAGGGGTTTTTTTGAATGAAAAATTAAAAATTAATAATTAAAAATGTAAGCTGTCCGAAAGGTGGGTCAGGAGGGAATGAAAAATGAGGATTGTTGAATGGTTTAATTGTTGGATTGTTTTATTGTTGCATTGTTGAACTGTTTGATACGTTTTGTTGGTTGAATTATGTTAGCCGAGAGTTTGGGAAACCACATAAGCATTCATTACATGGCGATAATCTATACTTTGGCATTAACATTGCTTTAGTTTTTCAAACTTTATGCTATAAATTCAAAAATGGGTTATACTATTGATATATTAACTTTTACAACACTTTGCGCATTTTGTATAACGCTTTAAACACTTTGTATATCGTTTAAAACACTTTGTATTTCGATGTAAACACTTTGTATTTCGATGTAAACGCTTTGTATTTCGATATAAACACTTTGTATAACGCTTTAAACAACTTGTTTATCGTTTTAAACACTTTGTATGTCGTTTAAAACACTTTGTATAACGCTTAAAACAGTTTGTATTTCATTTTAGATATGGTTTGTTTATCGCTTTAAACACTTTGTATTTCGATGTAAACACTTTGTTTTTTATTTTATTCAAAGAGTTTTTTTGGTAAACACATTTTTGTTTTTAATGTAGCAACCGAAAAATTAGGTTTATGATTGAAGATTTTATTTTACCACAAGATACTCCCGACCTCTTTTCATTAATATACATGTAAGAGGTACGGGACAGGACAAAGGAATGCACAATGAACACAAAGGAGAAGATAAAAGCTTTTGTGTTCTTTGAGTAATAACTGATGTTACGAAAAAAAGAAAAAATCTTATTTTTCAACCTTTAACCTTAGTAAAAATGATAGCCAACCCAACCCTAACCTTATTACCTTATCTCCTCATAAATAAGGTAATAAGGTTAATTTTATCTCGTTTCCCTTTTCTACTAAGTCCTCACGATTTTCGAACCGAACCTCAAAATAGATAACAAATTGACGTTTTGCAAACCGTGTGATATGGTTATTCATCAGATGACTTGAAGTCATCAGATGAATTTTGGTGACAATTTAGCATTTTGTAAATGATTGAATTTCTAACTAATAAAATTTGTTATATAGTAGGTTTAAAAAAATAAAGAAAATAAGGTTATGCGTAACATCAGTAATAATTTGTATTCATAATGGTTAAGAAATAATGTTGTCTAAATTAAAACTTATTTACTTTTTGGCATGAATTTTGATGTTAATTAAACTGTAATTCAAAAATATTAAAAAATTCAACTGACTGAACAGGTTGGTTTTTGAAGCTTCTTTTCGTTTCAAAAAAAATATTTGAAAATAAGTAAAAAAATATTTGGTGGAAACAAAAAATTTTCAGTCCTTTGTGGTGCCGTTTGAAAATATAATAGTAAAAAAACATAAAATACAAGCATTTGATTTGTTAGTTTATTAAAAAACTGAATGTTATGAAAAAGATATTTATTTGGAGACTCATTAACTTTTTTAGAGTCAAGAATTTTATCGGTTCGAATCAAGCAAAATTTGATGCTATTCCAACTGAAGCAGGCGAAATAGCCAAATTGGAAGCAGCCATTGTAGAAATACAAATTGCCGAAGATAAACAGGAGACCGACACGACCGGAATCACAAAAGAAGTGGAAGCCGCGAAGCAAATTATGGCAGATACGATGATAATATATGCCAAAAAAGGCTTGCCTATGGCTCGTTTGGCTGGAAAAACAGAATTTGTAAAAATTTTAGAACATAAACCTTATTTTATATATCGTGCTTCAAAAGCTACTGCCCTGAGCCGCGCACGTATCATGAAAAATACGTTAGCAGGAAATCTTACGGTGTTCAGCAATATCAAACCTGCCGACATTGCCGATATGGATGCTGTCATTCTTGCTTACGATGAAGTGAAAGTAGATACGCAAGATGCTATTGACGAGAAAAAAGAAGCCGGCACAGAAGCTATTTATGCAGGTTATGTGAAAGGCAATGCTGCTTTAAAAAACATTTACGACTTTTTTTATGGTGAATATCAGAAGAATGAACCTGAATTGGTTAAAAAATTAGCCGATTGTATGGTTGTGGATAAAACAGGAGTACATCACACGGGTATCACTGCTTTGTTTTTAGACGGCAACCCACCCATTGGTTCTATCACCAATTTGATTCAAAATGGTGTGATAAAAATTATGGAACTCAACAAACAAGCCGTGAGCGATATCAACGGGGTGGCTTCTATTATAAAAATTAAACCCGGAACGTATCATATCGAATTTTCGAAAGTTGGTTATGTTACCAAACAAATGATAATTAAAATTAAAAGGGGACAGATAGTTACGTTGGAGATTACTTTGGTGAGGGTTTCTTCTTAGGCTATTAGGTTTTAGACTATTAGACTATTAGGTTTTTTGAATAAAAAATGAAAAGTGAAAAATTAAAAATTGAGGCTAATGGAACGAATTTACTTAGACACGTCTGTTTTTGGTGGTTATTTTGAGCCTGAATTTGAATTTTGGACAAAAATTTTGTTTAACCAAATTTATAAAGGACAATTTAAGGTGATTTATTCGCGTTTGACGGATATCGAGTTGAAACCGGCACCGGAAAAAGTAAGGGATTTGGCGAATAGTTTATCAATGGAGATCGTTGAGTTCATTGATATTTCTGACCAAGCCTTAGAACTTGCTAACCACTACATACGTGAAAATGTGGTAGGAAAGACAAGTTTGTCGGACTGTATTCACATCGCTTTGGGGACTTTGAACCACGCTGATGTATTAGTGAGTTGGAACTTCAAACACATTGTAAATGTCCATAGGATACGTGGTTATAATGCGGTAAATTACAAGTTTGGGCATAAGATTTTAGAAATTAGAACACCTAGAGAAATTTTAGAAAATGAAGACTAAAGAAAAAAGAAAAACAGAGAAAACTCTCCTCGAACAATTGCGGGAGATTAGAGACGACTTGAGTCTTGAAATGAAGGATATGACTTTAGAACAAATAAAAGAATATCTGAAAAATAAAGATACATTGCACTCGACCGAAGTTTGGGATAAGGTGTAAACTAAGAATTTAGAATTAATTGATTATGGAAACTAAAACATCAAAATCGCAAGAGGAAATTTGGGAAGCAAAAGAACTCTTATATGAAGAAATAAAAGACTTTCCAAATGAAAAGAAAATGATTTTTTTGCATGAAAAGGCACAAATTATCATAGAAAAATACTTTAAGGGCAAGACTTATCCTATTCAAGGGGTAGTGGAAAATGAATAGGTGGAACCTATAAGGATATAAACGATTTAGGCGAAGCCTAATCCGAACGGTGGTTCATAAAAGAAGGTTTTTTTATTATTACAGATATAATAACTTATAAGTTAATACAGGGAAATTGAAATTTAATATAAACAAGAAATAAAGGTGGAGATCTGAGACCATTGGAAAAAACGGGGCGAAATTACTAAGCCAAAAGAGTAAGTATTAAAATTCTTATAAATATGAAAAAAGTATCATTTTTATTAATTGTGTTGTTATTGCTAACAATCAATTTGAATGCACAAGTAAAATATTATATAGTTTTTTGTGCAAAAGAAGGAGCGGTTACTGAATTAACTGTAGGTCATGCTTTTATTTCTTTTTGTAAAGAAGATGATAATAAACTAGCCTCTGTTACTGATGGAAGTTGGGGACTTTGTCCTAATAGTAAAAAAGACCTTGCAGAAAAAGGTTTTCTTGGTGAAGTTCCTGGACATATAGCAAATGATTTTTTGACACAAATAGATAACAGATTAATTGTACAGGTTTGTAAAGAACAATACGATAATGCCTTAAAAATTAAAAACCAATGGCAAGCTAAAGGTACATATCAGTTGATATACAATGATTGTGTATCTTTCTTGATAGAAGTGGCAAAGTCAATTAATTGTTTAAACGTACCAGATAGACCAGCTTTTGATAAAATATCTAAAGTCTTTGATAATATACCTGCTAAATATTTAAAGACTCTTATTGATCAAAATAAAAATATTAATGATTCTAAGAAGTGCATGGATAAATGTGATACTAATCCTTATACTGGTGAATGGACTTTTAGTTTTAATAAAGTAATATGCTCAAAATATCCTCAGGCAGGAAACAACTCTCATAAAAGTGTTATAGCAAAAACATTAACAATAAGCAATGATG
>JBAXCL010000082.1:0-5181 GCA_037141515.1 archaeon | reverse complement strand
AAACCAGTACACCCAACTAAAATCAAGAGTGAACATTAAATCAGGACAACACAATTCTGGCTATGCAGAATTAGCGTATTTGCTTTAAGAATGTTTGAATTACTTTGCAAGTCTCTTTTTCTTTTCCCATAAAGCTGTGTTTAGCACCATTTATTTGGGCAGTGATAAAAAAGTCCGATTTTGTTCTTCCCCTAAGCTTTTTGAGGGATTCTTTTGGAGTATCAATTACCGCATTATCCTGTGTGCCAAAAATTGCGAGCATTGGTTCTTTTATTTTTGAAAATAATTCGAGTTTTCCAAAGTAATCAACTATTTTGCTTTCAGGGTTTTTTGTATCTGCAAAACTTAAGTATCTTTTTGCGCAGAATTCGCCAAATTCTGGTTTTACTTCAAATCCTTTCTTTTTTGCAACAAGTTTTTTAGCAAGTTTTACTGTGGAATCAAATTTTTTTCCATGTTGTTTCTTTGCAAGGTTATAATCATCCCCCGCCCCAAGTAGTATTAGTCCTTTCACTTTTTTGTTTTGTCTCTTTGATTGGTAGTAAATTATTTTTTGACAGCCTGTGCTGTGTCCTGAGAGAATTATTTGTTTGTAGCCTAGTTTTTCAGTTTCTTTTATCGCGCCTTCAATATCATAATAACTTTCTTCAAAATTTTCAAATCCAGTTCCAAGGTACATTTTTTTGCTTTTTTTGTAAAACCTTGTTTTTAGTCCGCTTCCGCGTGTGTTTATTGGGAAAAAGTCAAAGTCACTTCCTTTGAGTTGTTTTGCTAGTTCCCAGTGTAATGGTATTCTTACAAAATCCCCCTGCATTCCGTGTATATGAATAATTATTTTTTTGTTATGTTGCTTTGATTCTGAGATAAATCCTTGCAGTTCAAGTCCATCAGTAGCTTTGAAGTAAACTAGTTTTCCATTAAGTTCTGAGTTTTCCATATTTATCACCTAATACTCTTTTCTGCCCATATAAAGGTTTTTGTTTCAGAGTAACCCATTTTTTTCCAGAATGCACGCGTTTTTTTGTGGTGAGCTTCTTCAAGTATTTGTAAGTACCAAACTTTTCTTTTTTTAATTTCTGTATAAAGTGATTTTAGCAGTTTTTCGCCTATTCCTCTGTGCCTAAAGCTTTTTTTAACGCATAAATTATCAAGCATGCACCATCCGCCGGCGTGGTGTGAAAGAATTTTTGCAAATACAAATCCAATTACTTCTTCGCCAGATTTTGCGACCAAGAACACATTTTCCTTTGGGTTGGTTATGAATTCTTTAACTTCGCTTAGTTCGTGAAATGGGTATTTGCGTGAGAAATCAAGTTCGTGCGTTTCTTTTCCCAATTTGTAAATTTTGACTGCGTCGGGCAGCTTTGCTTTTGTGATTTTTATTAAAATGGATTTTTGGCTTTTCATAGTTATCACTTAAGTATCTTCCAGTATAAATCTCTGTCCACAAACTGTCCTCTGTCAAAGTAATAGTCTTTTGCCGTGCATAGTTTGATAAATCCATTTTTCTCGAGCACTCTTTGGCTTGCTTTATTTTTTGGGTCTGCTGTTGCTTCCATGCTGTGTAATTTTAATTTATTATTTGCGTATTCAATTCCCATTTTGCATATTTGTTTTCCGTATCCTTTTCCCCAGTGTCCTCTTAGTATGCCGTATCCGATTGATGCTTTTTTATCATTTTTACTTATTTTATAAATATCAAGTATTCCAATTTTTTCTTTTCCAAGCATGACAATAAAGTAAAATGCGTTTTTTCTTTTTGCTTCTCGGGCAAATTTAATTATTTCATTTTTTGCATCTTCTACACTTTTGAAAATTAGCCTTTCAAGGTAGTGTTTTTGAAAGTCCTTGTTTTGCATCATCTCAAAAACAAAAGTTGCATCTTCATCAATTGCGGGCCGCAGAGTTAATTTTTCCATGACTAAATTAGGGAGTAAGTGTTTTAAAGTTATTTTGTTTTTGGTTATTTCCTGTTTGTTCTTGGAGCAATTCGCCTATCGGGGGGAGTTCTCCAGTTAGCTAAAAGACTAGCTGTTTTTTTCAAAGTATTTTTTGGGGGTCTTGAGTTAAATCCCATTTGGCGTGGTATTAAAAAAATTATTTCTTTTCTATTCATTTTTTTTAGTGACTTTAGTAGTGATTTTGCGCTTAATAAATTTCTATCAAATTTAACATCGCCTAGCATTTTAGAAAGATTTAATTTGTGGACTGTGTAAGTGTCTTTGATTAATAGAACGTTTTTCTTCATTAGTGAAGCGTTCATTTTTACATAGTCCCTTATTTTTGATGTGTTGATGATTAGTGTTTCGCCTTTTTGGTTGCAAATCATACTCCAATCCGAGTTGTTTAGTAATTCGTTTTCGCGCATTCGCACTTTTATTGTGTTTTCGCCTAGTTCGCCGAAGCAGAATTTGAAATCTATTCTTTTTCCTGCAAAAATATAATCTGTTCCTGTTCCTACTTCGTGCACTGGTTTCATGGATCTTGGTCTTATTTTTTCAAGTAATTTGCGTAATTCGTTTTGTATTTTAAAGTGAGCGTTGTTTTGTGATTTGATTTTAATTGTTTTTTTTTTCCTTTTTTTGGGTATTAGGGGTCGCATAAACTGCCGTCTGTCTTGATTAGCTATTCTGTTTGATCCTATTCCTGGCATAGTATTCACTCAACAAATTTTACTTTTCCCATTAATTTTTTTGCTTTTTCAAAGTTTTTATTGAAATCTTCATAGAATTTTATTGCGTAAGGTACTCCGTATTTTGCTTTGCATTCTCCGCACAAATTCTTTCCGCTTGTGCACTCTTCAAACATTTGAGCCAGAATTTTATCATCTTTAATGAAGTGGCTTTTTGCGAATTCGTAAATCATACATTTTTCTATTTCTCCGCCTTTTTCTCGTTGTTCTTCTTTTGTCGCTCTTCCGCCGGTTAGTGCGCGGTTTATTTTCTTTTCCACGGCTTTCAAGTCTTTTTCAGGGATTTCAAGTTTTGCATTTTCGGGCGAGCTTTTACTCATTTTGAATGCGCCGTCTAGTGCCGAAGTATATTTTCCATATAATGCGGATGGTAAAAAGAAACCGTATTCTTGTTTTAGTCTTCTTGAAACATCGCGAACCATTCTTATATGCGGGGCCTGGTCAATTCCAACAGGTATTACGCCTGGCATTTTTTCTTTTATTTGCGGGTAAAGAATATCCCCCATTTGGGTAAATGCACTCATTACTTTTGATGGATGAACGCTTCCGTATATTGCCCTGAACTCGTTTTCAGTTATTTTTTGCGAGCATATTGCTGCAAGGTTCGAAACTTTTTTGTTTTCGCTTTGTAAATAAAAGCTTGTTTTTTCAATATCGAGTCCGAGTGCAATGTACGCTGGTATGTGGAATTCCATTGCGCGTCTTTTTCCTTCTTCAAGGCTTACTCCGCGGGTTGCTTGTGATTCTACATCTGCGATTAGTATGAATGTTTTTGCGCCGTGGTCTTGGAAGTATCTAACGTTTTGTACTACTGTTTCGGTTCCAAGGTGTATTTTTTCGCTTGATGGCATTATTCCGGTTAGGCAATAAAACGGTTTTTTTTCTTTTATTGCGTGTGAAATTTGCCCAAGGTCTTGCCCCCCAAAATCAATTCCTCTTCGCATTTGTATGTTTGGTTCGGGAAATATTTTGGAATCAAATTGTTCCATTCCAAATTCTTTTATTAAGCGTGAGTAATCTTGGATTAGTTCTTTTCCCCAAGGATCAATAATCGCTTTTTCTTCGTTTGCCATGTTTTCACTTTCTTTTTCGCTTTTATCCAATTTGCTAACTGCGTGTTCTTTCACATAAT
The DNA here is from genome assembly GCA_037141515.1 of archaeon. Taxonomy (GTDB): domain Archaea; phylum Iainarchaeota; class Iainarchaeia; order Iainarchaeales; family JAAZKV01; genus JAAZKV01. The sequence continues at coordinate 1,357 of JBAXCL010000082.1, read as the reverse complement.
CAACTCCATTTGTGTTTTTTAATTATTGGGTTGTGGGTAATTTGTACCTCAACCATTTTTCTTCTAGAAAAAGTGTTGTCTCCAAAATATGACAACTACTTAGTCTCATTTAATTATGGGGTTGCGGGGGGTTGAACCTTTTTTGTTAGTCTGGAGCCAACCGTGTTGCCGGCACACTACAACCCCTGTTTAGTTAATTAATGCTGCCGCCAGAAGAAGGAATTTGATTTATATTCAAAAATCAAGAAAGAAGAATTACATTTTATTCTTGGGAAATTTGTCTGGAGCCTAAAATGAGGTGAGTTAATAATTAGTTGCACAAAGGGAAAGGAAATACTTGGTGAGCCATTTCCCCCAATGTGTTTATCGACTCCAGACAAACTCAATATCCATAACTAATACTTAGTCGTGATTATTATTAAGGAATCAGGAGATTTTAGTGTAATATTTTGTACAGGTGATTTATTCTGCTAAATCAGAGGTGAATAAATTATTTTTCTTTGCAAACATCACTAAGTGGCGCTGTAAGTCTTGTGTTTCTTTCAAAATGCTTGCTTGAGTAATACCGTAATATTTTCTTTTCGGATGATTTTTTATTTCCTGTAGGGCTTTTTTGCGGGTTTCTATTGACTTTTTTGCATCACTTATTAAGGCTACTTTATTTGCTAATGACAGTGGGTAAAGTTGGTAGAATCCCCATAATATGCTTGGTATGTTTTCGAATATGTCGCTTTTGGTTCTTCCAGTATTGTTGTTCTCGTGCAACTTCATTTTCATTTCAAGACTTTTGTCTCCTATTGTTTTAAGCGCTTGTGTTGCAAGTTCTTCACTTTTCATTTCGTTTGTGAGTTTTATGAAATAAAGTCCGATTTCTGGGTCCAGAGTATTTTTTATTCCAGGTATTATCTTTTTTCGTATTTTTAACAATTGTCGTAGTGCAGTTATTCCTGCCGCTGGATATTTATTTACTGAAATTGCTCGCATTAATTCAGGAATAACTAATCGTTTTGTTATTTCTGTGGCAGTTATATTAACCCTGCCTTTTTCATTGCCAATCCCTTTTTTTAGAATTGGCTTGTGATGCGAACTAACATAAAATTCATTAACCTTCGCGGGCATTTTTCCCTGTCTTGCAAGTTCCCTTAGTTCTCTGCTATTATATCGCTTGAGTACTGCGAGTGCTGTGTTTGCATCTATTCCGCCTGACGGAATAAAAATAGGTTTTGAATAATGTCTTCTTCCTTGCTTTGCGAGTAGTCGTCTTTTTTCTTTAATTTGGTTATGTCTTTGGTTTAAAAAATCGCTGTGTTGCATAATTAGTTTTGAGTTTGAGTTTTAACTCAAAATGACTACGTAT
>JBAXCL010000081.1:0-5194 GCA_037141515.1 archaeon | reverse complement strand
TTTTCATTGATAATGAAATCAACAATGAGAATTTCAAAACCATTCTTGAACCATATGATTTAGTCTTTACAAAAATTGGGGCTTTTATTGGTGATGTTGCAATTCTTCCTCCAAAATACAATCAATATAACTTTAGTCAAAATGTTGCAGGAGCGAAGTTAATTGACAAAAATTCAGGCCCATTTTATTTAGCTTTCTTTCTTTCTAAATTTGGAAAAGACCAAGTTTTAAGAAGCCAGATGTTGTCAGGGCAGGGTAAACTTGAACTTGCGGATGTTAGAAATTATAAAATAATAAATGTAAGTGCCGATTTTAAAAAATTAATTAAAAACTTTATTGATTCTTCCTTTGATTGCATTGATAGGAGTTCAGACCTTTTTAAGCAATCAGAAGATAAGATTAAAGAATTTTTAAATCTGCAAAATTTTGTTCCATCAATTGAAAATACTTCTGTAAAAACCTTTAATGACTTTCTTTTATCTAATCGCCTTGATGCAGAATATTATCAACCTAAGTTTGATGAATTAGAGGACGCTTTAGCCTTCTTTGAGTTAATTCGTTTTTCTAAATTAGTTTCTCATCCTGTTACCAGTGGTTCTACCCCAAGAGCAGGTGACCATAATTATTACACGGATGCTGAAAATGGCGTTCCTTTCATTCGTGCCGTAGATATTGTTGATGGGCGTATTTCAACTTTAGATTTTAATTATATAACATCTGAAGTTCATAATACCATTTTGAAGAAAACGCAACTTAAACAGAATGATGTTTTATTTTCTATTGCAGGGACGGTTGGCAGGTGTGGTTTATTTGAATTTGATTTTGAAGCTAACATTAATCAAGCATGTGCCATTATTCGTTTCAATGAAGATATAATCATGCGTGACTATTTTATTGCTTTTTTCAATTCCTCAATCGGAAAACTTTTAGTAGAAAAATACTCACGTCACGGTGTGCAGACGAATTTGAATCTTGATGAACTTTCAAATCTTTATATTCCGATTTTACCAATGGAACAGCAAAAGGAAATTGCTTCCCTTATTTCTTCTTCAATACGATTGAGGAATGAGAGTAAAAACTTTTTAGAAATAGCAAAACAAGCCGTTGAAATAGCTATTGAAAAAGATGAACGAACTGCATCGGCTTGGCTTTTAGCAAAAAATCTTAACATAATATAATATGCCAAATCTATACACAGAAAACGAAGAAAAGTGGAAGAACTTAGCAGACATTGACTACTTCACCCATTTTGTAAAAGCATGGATTCCTTTTAACGCATGGTACAAAAATGCTTACCCTGCTTTAAAATCAGACCGTGAAGCTATCAACGAAATCAAGAAAGGGAGTAATTCAATTGCAACTAAAATAAAACCATTTTTAACTAACGATAATCCTGATAGTGTTCGTTTCAGAAATTACATTGGTGAACTACATCATAAGTTAGAATCAAAACATATTGAGAACAGAGGACAGCGATTAACTTTTACTGCGATTGTTTTGGAGACAAACAAAACGGATAAGTCAACTAATAATTATAGTGGAATGACTTACTTTATAGACAGAGATAGCAAACACAAAACTAATTTTTCGGTATTGGCAACAATAAAAAATTCGAGTAGCTCTACAACTTTCCTTTTTGAACAAAAGGAATATAATATTGATGAGTTACTTGTTTTTCCAAACTTTACTAAGTTGTCAATAACTCAAAGGACATATTTGGTGCAAAGGTTTAAAGAAGTTGACCCTCTATTGACAACCAGCCTAATTCAGTTAAATCCAGTTGAGGCAAAATTGGGTAGCCCTCCTAATTATATTCAAATGGGTTCGCATAAATTTATTAATGACCCTACTAAGATTTACAAGGGAGTTATTGAATTAATTTACAACCTCCGCAATGTTTTATTTCACGGGCAAATTGTTCCTGATAAAGATACTGCCAAAGTTTATGAACCTGCCTACAATATTTTAAAAATGATGATTCAATAATTTTTTACATAAATTAATATATTGCAAAAAATAATCCCGCCCTTTTTCAAGAGCGGGATTTTCAGCATCAATAATATATTTTCAAAAACACTTGCATATTCAAAATATAAGTTACATTTGCAACCTATTTAATTAAGAAAAACAAACAAACAAAAAATTATCAAAATGAAAATAGAAGATGTAGTTCCCTATTCATTAGCAGTTCGCGCATTATTTGATGCAAATTATGACGCACTAATTGCATACGATGACCAGTTTACAGCCCCATATAAAGCCGACACTTGGCAACCAAAAATTGATGCAGCTTCAACTATAATAATCACATTAGGTAAGCGCAAACAAAACAAAGAAAACACAAAAAAAAGAAATGCTTTTATGGATAATTTAACACCTATCCTAAAAGATTTACAATACAGAATCGGACTATGTATCACAGCAGGAACAATCACAGAAAGTTTATCTTCCTTTGGTTTAGCCGCCTTCAACGATAGTATAAACCATCATTCAATTGACCAATTTCACGATGATTATATTTTAACCATTTCAAGAGTAAACGCAAACCAAACAGCATTAACAGCAAAAGGATTTACAACCACAAAAACAGGAACAATAACCACAAACCACGATAAAGCTTGGGAATTACAAGATGTTAGAATTGAAACAAAACAATCAATTGCAGATTTAAGTGATGATGACCAAGTAATATTAAATGCACTTTTAGACGAAGACCAAAAAGTAATAAATGGTTTGCGTGCAATGGCAGAAGCCACAGGCGACACAGAATTAAAAAAGAAAGCAACCAAAAAAGCAATTCTAAAAACAGTTGTTCCAACTGCTCCAAAAAAACCAAGAAACCGCACAATCAAAAAAGCATCAAGCATTGTTTTAAACAAAGACCTTGTTGCAAAAAATTTGGTACAATTAACTTTAAAAACAAACGTAAAAGTTACACTTTGTCGCACAGTTCTAAAAACTGACCAATGCACAACAGGAATAGACTTACCATTTAATGAAATGTGGGAAGGTAAAAAAGCAGACATCCCAGGAACGGGAGAATTTGTAAAGCTAACCAACAAAAGCACTTCAAAAGATGCAGTTGTTTTAGCGTTCGAGATAGACGTTAAAAAGTAAGCAACACTTTTACGTTCCTTTACAGAACCAATTAAATCAAGCTCGGCAGTACTTCAATCGCACATTCCAGTAATTAAATTACAAATGGCAGTGATTAAATCCAATATTCCAGTAGTTGAATCCAATATTCCAGTGATTAAATCGGAAATGGCAGTAGTTAAATCGCATATTCCAGTAGTTAAATCGCATATTCCAGTAGCAAAATCGCTTATTAAACAGTTGAAATTCAACACTTAACAACCAAAACCCAAAAACAAAGGAAAAGCCCCCCAAATTGCTTGCACATTTGCATTTTTTCCTCCCCAAAATCCACCCCAAAAAATGCAAAAGAGCAATCAAGCCACCGCACCCCGTTTCCCGACAACCAGAACTCGGAAACCCGCTGTGGACAAAAGAAAGGACTGCATATAACATAGGATTTATGAAATTCATTTTTGGGGGGGTGAACTGCGAATATAAAGTTCCGTTCTTTTAATTACATTTGTCGCGGGGCGAAAGAGACGAGCTTTTAATCCCCCCAAAAAATGAACTTCATAAATCCTTCAAACGTTAGCGGCAATAATGAGAACGCGCTGTGCAAAAGTTATCGCAAAGAAACTGTATCTTTTTAGAAATTTTCCGTTATATAATTAGTATAAACTTTAAACAAAAAACAAAACAAAATGAAAAAACAAATTCTACGAAGTGTTTTAATTGTTGGGACGACAATTACACTATTATCATTTGACCTACCGAAAGGTTGGACATCAGGCGGAACTGACCTGACAGAATACGAAATGGGTATTGACAAAGGTGCGGGACAAGACGGCAAGAACGCAGCAACTCTCAAATCAATTAAGAAAGGAAAAGATTTCGGAACTATGTTTCAAAATTGTTTGCCTGACAAGTTTATTGGAAAGAGAGTAAGAATGACTGCTTTCGTGAAAACAAAAGATGTTGAAGGTTGGGCAGGACTGTGGTTTAGAATTGATGGAGAAGGTTCAAAAGATTTTCTTGGGTTTGACAATATGAAAGATGGTAAAAAAGACCGTTCAATAAAAGGAACAACCGATTGGACGAAGTATGAAATAGTTTTAGATGTACCACCTAAATCTACTAACCTTGCATTTGGTGCTTTGCTTGCAGGGAAAGGACAAATTTGGTTTGACAAATTTAACTTTGAAGTTGTTGACAACACAGTACCGACAACAGGTTCAGGAAAGGACGAGTATATGCCGAACAAAGAACCTGTCAACCTTGACTTTGACAACTAACACGACACGACACGAAAGAAAGAATTACTGCATAAATCCTTCAAACGTTACCAGCCATTTTAGGACGACACAGCTAAACGACAAAGACCAATGGAAATAACATACAACAGTCAAAACTTTCCTAGACGTTTTGGAGCAGACTTTCAAGGTGCTAACCAACTTCAATTTACAGTTCAAGAATTAATGTGGTCAGCAATTACCGTTGGACGAGCAAACTTCATTGATGTTTTGAGTAACGGTATTTATTCCGAGTATGAGATTTTGTATAGAGCTTCAATTTTGGTTGCTAACATTGCTCAAAATGGGACAACGTTAGTAAAGTCATCAGCATATGAACACCTTGACCCTTCAGAAAAAAGTGCGGTTTCGTATTTTTTAGGACTGACTTTCACTAAACTACTTTCTGCAAAACTTTTAAATATTCCTTGGCTACTTCACATTGACGTTTATAGAGACCAATTTTCAAGAACTGGACAAGCATTTGGTTTTGGTTCCAGTCGTTCACGACCGGACTTAATTGGACTTGACAATCGCAGACGGTGGACAATTATGGAAAGTAAGGGCAGGACAAATACAATGGAAGCAACGCTACTTGCATCAGCTAAAAACCAAACAAGAAATTTAAGACGAATTGGAGCTGACTATCCCAGTTTAAGAGTAGCAGTAGTTACACACTTCACAAACGGACAATTAACGGTTGACTGGTCTGACCCAGAAGGATACAATGACGACTATTTTGACATCAAAACCGATAGCGAAGAATATTTACCCCGCTGGCGCTAGCGTGTTTCGCTAGTGCCGAATAGTAGGTGGTGTCCTCACCA